>DAOWGA010000271.1 GCA_030637665.1 Lysobacterales bacterium
GGGAACGCTGGATGCTGGAGTTTGATGGCCGGCTCGACTCTTTGCGTGGACAGGCAGATTTCATCGCCCTCCAGAGCCGCCTGGATGATGACATCAATAAAGCCCGGGCGGAAATCCGATCATCATTGGTGGTTGCGCTTTGAAATGCGGCTTTGACGCCGGCTTCATACCCCTGCAAATTTGGTCGAATCCCCAATCCAGCGGCGTACCAGCTTTTCCGCCAGTCCCGGATTTTCAGCCAATAAGCGGTCTGCCACCGGTGGGATGCATTCCAACAGGCGCTGGTCGCGGGACAGGTCAGCTACCCGAAACTGCAACATGCCGGTCTGCCGTGTACCCAGAACCTCGCCAGGGCCACGCAATTCGAGATCTTTTTCCGCAATGCGAAAGCCATCAGAAGTCTGCCTGAGGATGTTCAGCCGTTCCTTTGCGAGAGATCCGATCGGCAGTGTAAACATAAGAACGCAGGATGCCTGCTGACCACCGCGGCCGACCCGTCCTCGAAGCTGGTGCAATTGCGCCAAACCCAAACGTTCCGCGTTTTCAATAATCATCAGTGAGGCATTGGGCACATCTACGCCGACCTCAATGACGGTTGTAGCCACCAGTAACTGGACTTCTCCCCGTTTGAAACGATCCATTACATCTTGCTTTTGTCCCGGTTTCATCCGGCCATGCACCAGGCCCACACTGACGCCGGACAGGCTCGCCTGAAGTTCCCTGGCAACATCCTCGGCGGCTTGTGCCTTCACGGCATCGGATTCTTCGATCAGCGTGCAAACCCAATAGGCCTGTTTGCCCTCTTCGCACGCCGCCGCCACGCGCGCAAGGACATCCCTACGGCGTTCATTGGAAATGGCAACAGTGGTCACCGGTTTCCTGCCGGGCGGCAGTTCGTCGATTACGGAGGTTTCCAGTCCGGCGTATGCAGTCATTGCCAGGGTTCGCGGAATGGGGGTCGCGGTCATGATCAGCTGGTGAGCATGCAGAGATTTCTTGTCCGCCTTGTCAAGCAACGCCAGGCGCTGGTGCACGCCGAAGCGGTGTTGCTCGTCGACGATGACCAGCCCAAGCCGTTTGAAATGGACTCCTTCCTGCATCAGGGCATGAGTTCCGATGACCAGTGGTGTTCCTTCTGCAATAGCAGAAAGTGTTGCCTCACGGGCCTTACCGGTTACCTTGCTGCTGAGCCAGGCAGGCTTCAGTCCCATTGGTTCCAGCCATTCAGTGAAACTGCGCAGGTGTTGTTCGGCAAGTAACTCGGTGGGCGCGGTTATCGCGGCCTGGTAGTCATTGCCCATGGCTCTGAGAGCCGCCATGGCAGCCACTACCGTTTTACCTGATCCGACGTCTCCCTGCACCAGCCTTTGCATTGGGAAGTCTCTGCCCAGGTCCTGATGGATTTCATCGATCACCCTGGTCTGGGCAGCGGTGAGACTGAACGGCAGTTGCCGCAGAAATTCAGACTCCATAGCTGTTGACTTATCCAGCACCGGCGCATGGAAGCGGCGCTGCTGTTGATGCAAAGCTTGCATGCTCAAGTTGTGCGCCAGAAGCTCCTCCATTGCCAGTCGGTGTTGGGCCGGGTGCCTGCGCTCTACAAGAGCAGCCACGTCAGCACCCGCTGGTGGCCGGTGGATAAAAGTGACGGCTTTCGCCAATGATGACGTGCGAAGTTCGCCGCGCAAGTCTGGCGGCAGGAGTTCTTCCAGTTCCAGGGCGCCGGATTCAAGCAAAGCCAGCGCCTGGTCTGTGATTTTAATCCACGTCGCCTGGCCCAGGCCTTCGACAGAGGGGTACACGGGGGTCAGGCGGTCTGAAACCGCTTCGTCCCGTTCGTTAAGAATCCTTTTGTAACTGGGGTGAACCATTTCCAGGCCCTGAAATCCTGCCCGGACTTCTCCATAACATCGCAGTCGGGTGCCCTGAGAAAGCTGCCGTTTCTGGGCGGCGCGAAAATGAAAGAAACGCAGGGTGATCCGGCCGGTGCCATCTGACAGCACTACCACCAGCATGGATCGGCGTGCCCGCACGATAGCAGAGTGTTCAACCCGGCCTTCTACCTGTACCTGCGCACCGGGGTAGAGGCTACCGACCGGGTGGATACGGGTGCGGTCCTCGTAGCGGAACGGCAGGTGGAACAGCAGGCCTTGCACTGAGTGGATGCCGAGTTGCCCCAGTGAAGATTCGAGCCGCGGTCCCACACCATGCAACTCCCGGAGGGTGGGAACGGAATTAGTTTTCACTTCAGGGGCACTGGTGCATCATACAGGCCGGCTTGTCAAAGCCCGAGAATGGCATCCATTTCAACCTGCGCATCACGGGGCAGAGCGGCAACGCCAATGGCAGCTCTCGCCGGGTAAGGTTCGCTGAAATACTCAGCCATAATTGCGTTGACGGCAGGAAAATGCGCCATGTCAGTGAGAAAAACATTCAACTTGAGAATGTCATCCAGTTTGCCGCCCGCTGACTCGCATATCGCCTGTAGATTGAGGAACACGCGATGGATCTGCTCTTCCACAGCTCCTTCAATCATCTCCATGCTGGCCGGGTTCAGTGGAATCTGACCTGAAATGTACACCGTGTCACCCTGTCGTGTGGCTTGTGAGTAGGTACCAATGGCCGCCGGCGCCTCATTGGTGCTGATAATCTGTTTGCTCATGAATTTGTCTCCGATTTGAGGGTTTTCAGCCAACACGGTTGACGCGTATCACGTTACTGTTTCTTCTCAGCCTGCGCATCACCCGGGCCATGTGGTCACGATCCTTGACACTGAGATTGAACAGTAATGTCGCTGTTTCCGGATTTGCCTCGGGTTGCGCAACAGTCTCGATGTTGCTGCCGGCCTCCCCAATGCTGGTGGAGATTTTGGCCAGCACACCCGGCGTGTTCCTTGCGACAACACGAACTGCCACGGGAAACATGCCCTTGGTGATCGGCGCCCAGGCGACATCCACACAACGGTCCGGGTGCTTGCGAAATTCTCTCTGGTTGCTGCACTGTACACGGTGTACGACCAGGCCCTTGTCGGTTGAAACAAAGGCCATGATCTTGTCGCCGGGAACCGGCAGGCAACAAGCCCCAAAACTAACCGCACCACCCTCCGAACCTGCGATGGTAATCGCTTCTTCGACATCCGCTTGTCCGGGGAACAGTATGGAGTCGGGTATGAGTTTTGCAGCCACGAAATTGGCAAGCATGGAACCCAGTGCCAGGTCGTGAAACAGGTCCTCCTGGCGATCCAGGTGATTCTCCTTCAGGAAATGTTGCCAACGATCATTTGGAATTGCCTCAACTGAACTGCCGCGTGCATTGAGAGCCTTTTCCAGCAATTGCAGACCCAGCACCACTGTGTCCTCCTGTTGCAGGCTCTTGAGATAGTGCCTGATCGCGGTTCGGGCACGTGCTGTCGCCACGAACTCCAGCCACTCCGGTCTTGGCTGAACTTTCGGGTCAGTGATGATCTTTACCGTCTGGCCGTTGGTCAGGCGCGTGGAGAGTGGAACGTCCACCTTGTCGACCAGCGCCGTCGCGGTATGGTTGCCCACATCGGTGTGAATGGCATAGGCGAAATCCAGCGCCGTTGCATTCTGATGCAAGTCAATGAGTTTGCCCTTGGGCGTGAACACGAAAATCTCATCAGGGAAAAGTTCGGATTTCGCGTGGTCAAGAAATTCCAGAGCATCTCCCGTATGCCGCTGGACATCGACCAGTTGCATCAGCCAGTTGCGAGCCCGTACCTCTGCTGATCCGTTGGACATTTCGCCGGTCTTGTACTGCCAGTGAGCAGCCGCTCCCTTGATGGCCATTATGTCCATTTCCTCGGTTCGGATCTGGATCTCGACCGGCAGCCCGTAAGGGCTGTTCAGAATAGTATGCAGGGATTGGTACCCGTTGGATTTGGGTAATGCTATAAAGTCCTTGAAGCGCCCCGGTTTCGGTTGATACAGACTGTGCGCAACACCCAACGCGAGATAGCAATGCGCTTCTGCTTGCGTGATGATTCGAAAGGCATAGAAATCGGTGACTTCGGAAAAAGGCAGGTCCTTGGCCAACATCTTCTTGTAGATACTGTAGGCAGACTTTTGCCGGCCGCTGATACGGCAGGGAACACTGGCCTCGTTCATCTTTATCTTTAGCGCCTCCATGATATTGCTGACGATTTCCTGCCGGTGACCGGTCATCGCATTGAGATGCTCTGTGATAGTGCGGTATCGCCAGGGGTACAGATTGGCGAAACCCATGTCTTCCAATTCGTGCTTCATGCTGTTCATGCCGAGGCGATCGGCTATCGGGGCATAGATATCCAGGGTCTCCCTGGCGATGCGGCGCCGTGACTGTGCCGTCATACTTTCAAGCGTACGTACGTTGTGCAGGCGGTCGGCAAGCTTGATGAAGATCACGCGCAGGTCTCGTGACATGGCGAGCATGAGTTTGCGGAAACTTTCCGCATCCGCCTCAACCCGGGTGCGGAACTTCATTTGGTCCAGTTTGGTCACGCCGTCAACGAGTTCGGCGATGTCAGGCCCGAATTGCCGGGTGATTTCGTCCTTCGTCAGCGGCGTGTCTTCAATGGTGTCGTGCAGTATCGCGGCTGTAATACTTTCGTGATCCATGCGCATGTTGGCCAGGATCTGGGCTACAGCAACGGGGTGGAGAATGTAGGGCTCCCCGGTTTTCCGTGTCTGCCCCTCGTGCGCCGTGTTGCCGACGTCGAAAGCCCGCAGCACAACCGCCACTTTTTCAGGATCGAGATAAGTATTGAGCAGGTCCCTGAGCTTAAGGACGGGTTCTGGATATCCTGTTGCTACCTGCATGGGCCTGCGAATTCAGGGTTGGTTCAGGGTGCGAGTTCATCTTCCTCGCTGTTGAAATCGAAAGCTTCTGCTGCCTCGATTTCCGCTTGTATCACATCAACGCGCTCCGCGTCGATGAAGCCCTCGGCAATTTCGCGTAGTGCGATGACCGTGGGTTTGTCATTTTCCTCTTCCACCAGCGGATCAGCGCCATTCGCTATCTGGCGCGCGCGTTTGGTCGCGGTGAGTACGAGCTCGAAACGGTTATCTACGTTATCGAGGCAGTCTTCTACAGTAATTCGTGCCATCTTGTTATCCCAAAATCGTTTTCATAATTTGTTCACTTTCCCGGCGCATGGAACCCGGGCTGAACCTACCATTTTATCTAAATTTGAGCAGTTTTGCCACAAGATCATCACCATGGCCTTTTCGCTCCGGCCGGTACGGTTTCCTGTGCCGGACGATGGACTGCAGGTCGGCAAGCGCTTCATCAAAGTCGTCATTGATGATCAGGAAGTCGAATTCATCCCAGTGGGAAATTTCGGTACGTGCTTCTTGCATCCTTCTGTCAATCACTTCCTCACTGTCCTGCCCGCGCTGGGCCAGCCGTTTGCGCAGCACCCCGAGCGATAGTGGCAGGATGAATATCGTGCAGCAAGTGGGAAAGTTCTCCCTGATCTGGCGTGCGCCCTGCCAGTCAATGTCAAGTAATACATCATAGCCGGCCGCCAACTTATGCTCGACCGCTTCACGGCCGGTTCCGTAGCGGTGGTCGAAGACCAGTGCATGCTCCAGGAAGGCATCTTTATCGATCATTTGGAGAAATGATTCGTCGTCGACAAAATGATAATGGAGATCAGCTACCTCGCTTGGACGTGGTGCGCGAGTAGTGTAGGAAATCGACAGGCTTACCCGCTCGTCTTTCTCCAGCAGTGCCTTGATCAGGCTGGTTTTCCCGCCGCCTGAAGGGGCCGCCACGACATAAA
>DAOWGA010000020.1 GCA_030637665.1 Lysobacterales bacterium
AAAGCCTGGAAACCGGATTCATCGCCGGCCGATTTCTCGATCAGCCGGCGGAATCCATTCACAGCCGCCGGATCAATTTCCCCGGCAACGGGAGTGGACGAAAGCTCACCATCCCGGTAGCGCTCACCTTCGTCCTGCCTGTCAGCCAGCCATTCACCCAGTGCCTGCAGCAGGTCCGCGCTGCTGGGTGCGCGCATGCCGATGGACCAGGTCATGCCCTGGTCCAAAGCGACGCCGTGGTGAGCCACGCCAGGAGGAAGGTAAAGCATATCCCCGGGCTCCAGCAACCATTCCTGTTCGGATTCGAACGATTTCAGCACGTTTAATTCGCAATCGGCAAGAAGGGTCGGGTCAAAGTTGCTGGCCATTTGCCATTTTCTATGACCTGCCGCCTGCAGCAGAAAGACATCGTATTGATCCACGTGGGGACCTACCGAGCCTCCGGGAGCAGCCACACTGATCATCAGGTCATCCATACGCCAGGACGGCAGGAAGGAAAACGAGTTGAGCAGGGACTCCAGAGGCGGGTAGTGTTTCTCGACATCCTGTACCAGCAGCGTCCAGTTCTTATCCGGCAGGCTGGTGAAGTCCTGTTCCACGAATGGACCATAGCGCAGAACCCAGTTGTGTTCCGGATAGCTGCCGTTGACCATGCGCGATTCAGCCAGTTCGTCGCAGGCCAGGCCTGCTATATCGTTCTCATCCAGTTCCGGCATGAATTCCGCAAATGCCTGGCGGATCAGCAGGGGTCGTTTTTGCCAGTAGTCGCTTAGAAATTCATCCGTGGACATGTCACCCAGGGGAGTGTTCATGCTTCGAAATCATCCACCTTTCCCGCCATTTCGGTCGCATTTCCTGTGTATCCGCCCGGTGTCAGTTTGAGCAGGCTTTCACGGGCGTCTTCAGGAATATCCAGAGACCGTATGAACTGGGCCAGATCACTCTCGGTGATTCGCTTGCCACGCGTCAGGGACTTGAGTTGCTCGTAGGGGTTTTCAATGCCGTGGAGGCGCATCACGGTCTGGATCGGCTCTGCCAGGACTTCCCAGCTTGCATCCAGATCCTCCTCAAGCCGCGTCGCGTTCACTTCGAGTTTACTCAATCCTTTGAGCAGGGAAGCGCTGGCGACCAGTGAATGGCCGTAGGCGGTTCCAATTACGCGTAAAACCGTTGAATCAGTCAGGTCCCGCTGCCATCGGGAGATGGGTAGCTTTGCTGCGAGGTGGTTGAACAAAGCATTGGCCACGCCCAGGTTGCCTTCAGCGTTTTCGAAATCGATCGGGTTGACCTTGTGCGGCATGGTGGATGAGCCGATTTCTCCTTCGACAGTTTTCTGGCGGAAGTAGCCGATGGAAATATAGGCCCAGATGTCGCGGCACAGATCGATCAGGATAGTGTGGTAGCGCGCCAGGGACTGGAACAGCTCCGCTACCCAGTCGTGAGGCTCGATCTGGGTGGTGTAGGGGTTCCAGTCCAGGCCCAGGGATTCGACAAATTCCTGTGCAAGCGCCGGCCAGTCAATTTCCGGATAGGCGATGATGTGGGCGTTGAAATTGCCGACCGCACCATTGATTTTGCCAAGAAATTCCTGGTCCGCCATCATCTGTGCCTGCCGCCGCAGGCGAAAAAGGCTGTTGGCCAGTTCCTTTCCCAGCGTGGTGGGTGAGGCTGTCTGGCCATGTGTGCGCGATAGCATGGGCTGGCTCGCCTGGGATTCAGCCAGTTTGGCCAGGGCGGTATCAATCCGCGCAAACTCGTGTTCCATGATGTCCTCGTGAACATCTCTCAGCATGAGTGCGTAGGACAGGTTGTTGACGTCTTCCGAAGTGCAGGCGAAATGCAGGAATTCTGCAAGGGCGGCCAGTTCCGGCAGACCCGCGAACCGTTCCTTCAAGTAATACTCGACTGCTTTCACATCGTGGTTTGTAACCGATTCGATTTCTTTCACACGCTCTGCTGCGGTTTCATCGAAATCGACGATCAGGCCTTCCAGGAATGCGCTGGCCTCATCACTCAGCGGAGGTAGCTCTGGTATCCCCGGGTGTGCCGCAAGGGCCTCGAACCAACGAATTTCCACAATAACGCGGCGATGAATCAGACCGTATTCGCTGCAATAGGGGCGCAGGGAGCTTGTGCGGCCGGCATAGCGTCCGTCGACGGATGAGAGGGCGGTCAGGCTGGTCAGTTTCATGGCTCGCGTTTCTTGGGGTCAGACATCCATTTTCCCACTCTTTTCGGTACACTCCAATACATCAACGAAAGAAAATGGTTCTCCGACCCCCATTCTCCCGGAAAAAGAATATCGTTGCCTGACCCCCATCAGCTCATAAATAAAAAAGGGTTCTCTGTTTCTTGTCATGCCCGATATAATTTGACAACCCCGCCTTATTTCAAAAGGGAGCATTCAATGACGACCGAATACAGAACAGAACACGACAGCATGGGTGAACTCCAGGTGCCCGCCGATGCCCTGTGGGGCGCCCAGACCCAGCGCGCCGTCGATAACTTTCCGATCAGTGGCCTGGCGATGCCGCGCGAGTTCATCCGGGCGCTCGGTCTGATCAAGGCGGCTGCCGCTGAGGTCAACCACGACCTTGGGCTGCTTGGCAATAAAAAGGCAGCGGCGATTCAGGCAGCGGCCGGTCGCGTTGAATCGGGTGAAGTTGATGCGCATTTTCCGATTGACGTGTTTCAGACCGGTTCGGGCACCTCATCCAATATGAATGCAAATGAAGTGATATCTCACCTGGCCAATGAGGGAAACGATCTCGGCATTCACCCCAACGATCACGTCAACATGGGACAGAGTTCGAACGACGTGATTCCTACCGCCATCCAGGTGAGTGCCACGCTGGTAGCCACACAGCAATTGATTCCTTCCCTGATGCACCTGGCGGAAACACTGGATATCAAGTCCGAGGAACTTACCGACGTCGCCAAGACCGGCCGCACCCATCTGATGGATGCGATGCCGGTGACATTCGGCCAGGAACTGGGATGTTGGTCGGCTCAGATCCGTTCGAATATCAAGCGCATCAAGAGTGCACTGAGGCGTTTGCGGCGTTTGCCGCAAGGCGGCTCGGCGGTCGGCACTGGAATCAACGCGCATCCTGAGTTTGGCCCGCGGGTGGCGAAAGCCCTGCAGCAGGCCACCGGGGTCAAGTTCAAGGCATCCGGCAACTATTTTGAAGGCATCAGTTCGCAGGATGCATCGGTCGAGCTGTCGGGTCAGCTCAAGACCCTGGCCTGCAGCCTGATGAAAATCGCCAACGATCTGCGGCTGATGAACTCCGGACCGCTGGCGGGCATCGGCGACATTGAACTGCCGGCACTGCAGCCGGGTTCCTCCATCATGCCCGGCAAAGTGAATCCCGTGATTCCTGAGGCTGTCTGCATGGTCTGTGCCCAGGTGATTGGCAATGACACCACGATTACGATTGCAGGACAGTCCGGGCTGTTCCAACTGAACGTGATGCTGCCGATAGTGGCTCTGAACCTGTTGCAAAGCCTTGAAATCCTTTCCACCGTGAGTACTTTGCTGGCCGATACCGCCATCAGTGGATTCACCGTGAGAGAGGACAACCTGCGCAGCGCACTGGAGCGTAACCCCATCCTGGTGACTGCGCTCAACCCGGTGATTGGCTATGAACTTGGCGCAGCTACAGCCAAGCAGGCCTATAAACAAGGCCGGCCGATCAAGGAAGTTGCACTGGACATGACGGACCTGTCAGTGGAAGAATTGGATCGCCTGCTTGATCCTCTGGACCTCACCAGGGGTGGAATCAAAAGCTGAGCGTTTTTACCTGCCAATCGTTCCAAGGAGAAAACCCATGACCCGGGTTCTGCTGTTTATTGCTCTGTTGCTGCTCCCCTTTCAGTCCATTTATGCCGGAGAAACGGGCGCTCACTGGACTTATGAAGGAGAACAAGGCCCTGAACACTGGGGAGACTTATCGCCTGACTACTCCTTTTGCAAGGAGGGTAAAAACCAGTCCCCGGTAGACCTGGTTGCTGACCTGCATCCTGAGCTACCCGAACTGATATTCCAGTATCACGGTACACCGGTGCATGAAACCCATAACGGGCATTCGATCCAGTTGAAGGTCCAGCCCGGCAGTTTCCTGGAAATTCCCGAAAGAAATCAGCGCTTTGCGCTTCTACAGGGCCATTTCCACAGCCCGAGCGAGCATACTGTGGACGGTGAGCACTTTGCGATGGAAATTCACCTGGTTCATTCCAACGAGGACGGTGCCCTGGTCGTGGTCGGCATCATGATCGAGGAAGGGGAAGAGGATCCGATGCTCAACAGGATATGGTCGTTCATGCCGGAAAAGCCGGGAGATACAACCGAGTCGCCGTTGACTGTTTTCGAGGCTGGCATTTTACCGCCAACGAGGGACTATTTTGCTTACAGCGGTTCGCTGACCACGCCACCCTGTTCGGAAGGGGTGAAGTGGCTTGTGCTGCGTAAAACCCTCACTGCCTCGGCACAGCAGATCGCCCGATTCAAAGAGAAAGTTGGGCGTTTCACCAATCGCCCGGTGCAGGATAACAACGCCAGATTGATTCTGGACTAACTCTCAGTTGCCCGGTGCCTGAGCCACAGGGCTGCGCCAAGGAAAACAGCGGCGATAACGAGCCCGATCAGCATCTGGGTGGAGAACAGCCGGTCGAACATGTTCGCCAGGGTCACTGCGTGGTCGAAATCCTTGGTCAGCGGGATGCCGAGTGCGATACGACCTTCACCATCATGCACTTCTGCGGTCAGGATTGCCGGGCTGTTGAATAGCCACTCCCCGATCACACCCACGATATTGTTCTTCAATGTGAAGGTGCGCAGGAATTCGATCCAGGTCTGGAGCACGGCAAAGATCAGCGGCGGCAAGGTGGCAAACAGCAGTGGTACGCGTGGTGCAAATGCCGATACCAGCATCAGCCAGCCATAGAGGGGCAGGGCCCAGATCGACTGCGCGAAGTAAGAGGCAGCGATCATGCCCCAGGCTTTCAAGGGGTTGGATACACTGAGGAACAAATCCCAGGGATTTCCATCTACGCTCAGTACCATCAGCGACCCAATGATGGCCATGATGATGTGCGTGATGATTGTAATGGCCAGGAAGAACACTGGAATAACGAACATGGCGGCCAGCAGCTTGGATGCGACGGTCAGGGTGTCCGATGCGGGTAGTGATTTCCAGAACAGGATGCTGCGATCCTTGCGGTCATCAAACAGCGAGCCCAGCAGATAAAAGAAAACAACGAAAGACATCACCACGGTAAAAAACACCGAACTGCCCAGCAAGGACTGGTAAATCACCATGCTACGGAATTCTGCCGGTCGCCCGGCCATTACATGAACTGCTTCCTTGAAGGTGTACAAATCATTGTCAATATGCGCCGTGGTGAAGATTGCCATCAGCAGAAAGACAATATAAATACCGCCAATGACCAGGGGCGTGGTGCGAAAGGCGCCCTTGTTTTCCCAGAACTCCCGGCGCAGCAGGGCCATCATGCGTTTCATGATTTTTCCTCCTGCATCATGGCCACGAACAGGTCGGCGACGCTGGGTGTATGCAATTCCCCCAATTCGGCCAGTTGTGTTCTGTCGGCGTTGTCAAAAAGAAAGATATGGCGGCCGAATAAGACACGCTCGTACATTGGCTTAAGACTGCGCGCCCGTTCAGCCTGCTGCGCCGAGGTCATCAATTCGACATAGCGCTCCTGTACTTCTTCCATGGTCGCCTCAAGCGCGATTCTGCCGTCCTGGATGAACAGCAGGTCTGTGAGGATATGCTCGACCTCCTCGACCTGGTGCGTGGTGATCAGGATGGTCCGTTGTTCATCGAAGTAATCATTGAGCAGGCTGGTGTAGAACTGCTTGCGGTAGAGAATGTCCAGCCCCAGCGTCGGTTCGTCCAGTACCAGCAGGCGGGCGTCAATTGCCATGACCACCGCGAGGTGCAGTTGGGCCACCATGCCCTTGGACAACTGCTTCACCTTGTGCTCCAGCGTAACCTTGGTGTGAGCCAGGTATTCAAGACATGTTGCGCGCGAAAAGCGGGGGTGAATCTGTTCTGTCAGGTCGATCAGCTGCCACACACGGATCCAGCGA
>DAOWGA010000323.1 GCA_030637665.1 Lysobacterales bacterium
ATGATTTCCTTCATGATATCACTGCTGCCGGCGTAGCTGCGGGAGGCAGGGGCTTCGGTGTACATGTGGGAAATGCGGTACTCGCTCATGTAGCCGGCGCCGCCGTGTAATTGCACACAGTTGTCCATTACTTTCGATTCGACCTCAGTGGCAAAATACTTGGCCTCCGCGGCAAGTTCGGCGCTTAATTCGCCCTTGTTATGCAGCATCACGCACTGGTCGATAAAGGTCTGCGTGACGTCCAGCGATGTACGCATGTCGGCCATCACGAATCGGGTGTTCTGGAAAGCTGCGATGGGTTTGCCAAAGGCTTTGCGCTCGAGGATGTAGTCCATCGTGATGTCAAAGGCAACCTGGGCATGGCTGACCGCTTGTGCAGCGCTGATCAGCCGCTCTTCGGCCAGGTGGTGCATCAGGCTGTAGAAACCCTTATGCAGTTCACCCAGCACATTTTCGGCGGGAATCCGGATATTTTCAAAGAACAGCTCAGCGGTATCCTGCGCCTTCAAGCCCATCTTTTTCAGGTTGCGGCCACGGCTGAATCCTTGCATGTCGTCTTCGACCAAAAACAGGCTGATGCCGTGTGGTTTGTCGGCTACGGTGCGGGCGGCGACCACGAAAGCGCCGCCGTTGATGCCGTTGGAAATATAGGTCTTGGAACCATTGAGAATCCAGTCATCCCCGTCCTGAACCGCCCGTGACTTTATGCCGGCAAGGTCGCTGCCGGCCCCGGATTCGGTCATGGCGATGCCGAGTATGGTTTCCCCGCTGATGCACTTGGGCAGCAGCCGCTCCTTCAATGCCGCGCTGCCCAGATGGTCGATGTAGGGCCCAACCAGGCGGCTGTGCAGGGACAGGAACAGGCTGAGGTCGCCATGGCGCATGGTTTCCTCGATCACGATTTGTTCGAAGCGGAAGTCGCTGATGCCCATGCCACCATATTTCTCATCCGCCCACATGCACAGCAGGCCCTGCTCACCGGCTTTGAGAAATGCTTCCCTGTCGCAGATGCCTGCTTCGCGCCACCGCTCGACATGAGGCTCTACTTCGGCCTGCATGTATTTACGGACGGAATCACGGAACATCTCGTGGTCTTCATCGAAAATCAGGCGTTTCATAAGGCTGACTCCTGGATCATCTGGCTCTCAGGCTCAATAAAAAGATTGGTTTTGTGCCGCTCTTTCGCGCAGCCAGTCGGAAGCTTTGAACCGCTCCCCATAGGCTTCAGCCATGCGATCACATTCGGATACGAATTCTTGTATCCCCACAGTATCGACCAGCGACAGAGTGCCGCCGCTCCAGGCCGGAAATCCCCAGCCGAAAATGGAACCGATGTCGCCATCTTCCGGGTGCGTGAGTACGCCTTCCTCCAGGCACCGTGTAGTCTCAAGCGCCTGGATATATAACAGTCGTTTGATCAGCTCTTCTACGCCGGGTTGCTCCTCCGCCTGGGGGAAATGTTCAGCCAATCCTGCCCACAAGTGCTTTTTGGCATCCGCCGGATAGGCATAGAATCCTTTTCCAAAACGCTTCCCCTTGCGGTCCAGGTCTACGACCATTTCCTGGATGACTTCAGAGGCCGGATCGGCCGGATATTCCAGGCCCATGGCTGCAGTCGTTTCTTTGCCGATCTTGTAGGCCAGTTCCAGCGTGACTTCGTCGGTTACCGCCAGTGGTCCAACCGGCATGCTGGCCATTTTTGCTGCGTTTTCGATCAGGGCTGGTTTGACGCCTTCCGCCAGCATCGAGATGCCTTCGCCGGTAAACGTGCTGAACACCCGGCTGGTGTAAAAACCGCGGCTGTCGTTGACCACGATCGGCGTTTTACGGATTTGCTGGATGTAATCCAGGCTGCGGGCGATGGCTTCATCGTTGGTTTTCTTGCCCAGGATGATTTCCACCAGTGGCATCTTGTCGACCGGCGAGAAGAAGTGCAGGCCGATGAACTGTTCGGGGCGTTTCGAGGCCTCGGCCAGTCCCGTGATCGGCAAGGTCGATGTGTTGCTGGCGAAAATACAGCTTTCCGGCACCACGGCCTCTGTCTTCGCGGTTACGTCCGCCTTCAGTTGCTGGCTCTCGAACACCGCCTCAATGATCAGGTCACAGTCTTCAAGGTCCGCATAGTCCGTGGTCGGCTTGATCAGGCCGAGCAGGGCTGTTGCCTTTTCTTCAGTGGACCGTCCCCGTTCAATGGCTTTTTTGAGCAGCCCTTCTGAATAGGCTTTGCCGCGTTCTGCATTTTCCTGTGAAGTGTCGAGCAATATGACCCGCATGCCGGCCCTGGCGGACACATAGGCAATACCTGCGCCCATCATGCCGGCGCCGAGGATGCCCAGCTTACTGACTTTGGATTTTTCAACGCCTTCGGGGCGGCGAGCCAGTTTGTCGGCCTTACCTTTGTTCACGAACAGGCTGCGCATCATGTTGCGCGCAACCGGGCCGGCCAGCAGAGAGCCGAAATACTCGGACTCGATTTTCAGGCCCTGGTCGAAGGAGGTGTTGCAGCCCTCGAAAATGGCCGACTGGGCGGCAATCGGGCCCGGGTAATTGTGCTTCGTGTTTTTTGCCAGCAGGGAATTGCCCATTATGAAAGTCTGGACCGTGCCCGGATGCATCAGGCCACCGCCTGGAATTTTGAAGCCTTTTTTGTCCCAGGGGGCAACCGGGTCGCCTTCTTCCAGCAGCCAGCGCCTGGCCCGCTCCACCACCTGGTCGGCAGGGGCCAGTTCATGCACGAGACCGAGTTTCAGGGCCTGTTCCGGTTTCTGGTTCCGGCACTGCAGGATCATCGTTGCGGCTTCGCGGAATCCAATCAGGCGCGGTGTTCTCTGGGTGCCGCCGGCACCGGGCAACAGCCCGATGTTGACTTCGGGAAAGCCGAGTACTGCCCTCGGATCGTCGGCCAGTACGCGATAGTGGCAGGCCAGGCAGACTTCCAGGCCGCCGCCCAGCGCCAGGCCGTTGATGGCCGCCGCCACGGGCTTGCCGCAGGTTTCCATCTTGCGCAGTGTCCGGTTGAGCCCATAGCTGAATTCGAAGGCTTGCTTGTGTGTCATGCCACGGTCGTAGGCGGTGACCATGTCCTTGATATCGGCCCCGGCAATAAACGTCTTTTTACTCGAGGCGATGCACAGGCCCTTTACCGCTTCGTCCGTTACGGCGCGGTCAACCAGGGTTTCGAGGTCCGTCATCAGTTCCGGCGTCAGTACATTCATTGACTTGCCAGGCAGGTCGATGGTCAGAATGGCAATTCCATCCTGGTCGACAGTGTATTGAATTGTGTTGCTCATATTCTGTATCTCTCTCGTATCCGGTTCAGGGCGTCTCAGACGCGCTCGATGATGGTGGCTGTGCCCATGCCGCCACCCACGCACAGGGTGACAAGGGCAGTCGACAGGTCGCGCCGCTCGATCTCATCGAGCACCGTGCCCAGCACAATGGCGCCGGTCGCGCCGAGGGGATGCCCCATCGCGATGGCTCCGCCGTTCACGTTGATCTTGTCATGCGGGATATCCAGAAGGCTCATGTACAGCAGGACCACCGAGGCGAAAGCTTCGTTCAGCTCAAAAAGATCGATGTCAGACGTACTCATGCCGGCTATTTTCAAGGCTTTGTACGATGCCGGTGCAGGGCCGGTAAGCATAATAGTGGGATCGCTGCCGATCGAGGCAAAGGAACGGATGCGGGCGCGGGGTTTCAGGCCCATCTTTTCACCGGCTTCGGCATGGCCGATCAGGAAGGCAGCCGAGCCGTCGACAATACCACTGGAATTTCCCGCCGTATGGACGTGGTTGATGGCCTCGACTTCGGGGTATCGCTGGATAGCAACATCATCGAAACCGGCCTGCTCGCCGAGCATGGTGAAGACGGGGTTCAGTCCGGCCAGGCTCTCCAGGCTGGCGTCCGCACGTATGGTTTCGTCATGATCCAGCACAACTTCTCCAATGTGATCCCTGATTGGCACCACTGATTTGCTGAAGTAGCCGTTTTCCCAGGCCCGGGCCGCGCGATGCTGGCTGGCGACGGCATAAGCATCGACATCCTCGCGCGAAAATCCGTGCAGTGTTGCGATCAGGTCAGCGCCGATGCCCTGCGGCACGAAATAACTGTTGTAGGCGACCTGGGGGTCAATGGCCATGGCGCCGCCATCCGAACCCATGGGTATGCGGGACATACACTCAACGCCGCCGCCGATGGCGGCATCGGACTGGCCGGCCATGATCTGTGAAGCCGCAGAGTTGATTGCTTCCAGTCCTGAGGCGCAGAAACGATTGATCTGCTTGCCGGGAACGGTCTGTGCATAGTTCGCGTTGATTGCGGCTATCCGCGCAACGTTTGCGCCTTGTTCGCCCACCGGCGTCACGCAGCCGAATATCACGTCGTCGACCAGAGAAGTATCCAGTTCGTTACGGTCCCGCAAAGCAGCCAGTATCTGTGTTGACAGGTTTAAAGGCGTGATGGCGTTGAGGCCGCCACCGGCTTTGCCGCGTCCCCTGGGGGATCTGACATGGTCGTAAATATATGCTTCGGTCATTTCCTTTCCTCTTGTTTCAGCGTGTGCTCAACAGGCGCACGATGTTCTGTTTGAAATCTTCGTAGGCAGCCGAGAGATCGAAATCGGGGCTGACCAGCCACTGGTGATTGATACCGATAAGTGAGCCGTAGAATTGTTCGCCAATGCGGGCGGCATTGATGTCCGTACTGATTTCTCCGAGCGCCTGGCCACCTTCAACCCAGGCTGCGACCGATTCGCGTTGGATTTGCATGAATTCCGCGACGTTGGGTTTGAACTCGGAGGAGGGGTCCAGCGCAGCGCCCCAAAGAATGTTGGTGGCGAGAATATAGTCAGGATGGCGCAGGACATGGGCCAGGTGGGTGTCTATGGCTGTAGTAAGAGCTTGCAATCCGGTTTCCCCATCCAGCTTGCGCACCAGTTCTTCGGTCCACACGGCCGTCATTTGTTTGAGAACCGTGCGGAACAGGCCGGCCTTGGAGCCGAAATGGTGTGTGGCCAGTCCGCGGCTGTAGCCGGAACGCTCGCCGATGGCGACCAGCGTGGTGCCCTGAATGCCGGCCGTGTTCAACAGATCGATGGCTGCGCGAACCATGCGGGTTTCAGCCGCCGCGGTCCGCTCCGCCTGGGTGCGTGGCTGGTCTGAATTGTTCCTGGCCGGACTGGATTGGGGCATGATCCATAACAAACTTGTTAGCAACAAGCAAGTTTATCAGATGGAACAATGATGTCAACATGTAAACGAGCTTTGCTCGCGATTTGGGCATTCGCAATTAAGAGGCATCGGGTACCTGTGTGCAGGACAATCATCTGTCGGGAACAGATGATTAGCGAACAGGGATGTCTCGAGCGTGTCCTGCACACAGGTACCCGATGCCTCCGGAGGACATGTATTTAATCGCGAGCAAAGCTCGCCTACAGGAGATCGGTACTCAGTGCCTTTCGCGTTTCCGCGGAAACGTCGGCCTGATTCAGGTAATTTTCATGGTCACAACCGAAGGAGAGCTCGGCCCCTGAGTGCAGAGCGTTTGTCATTTCATTGTTGAACTCGAAACGCAGGAAATGCACTGCGGATGTTTTTTCATCCGTGGAGCGTTCAAGGTCCTCGTTGGCAATAGCATAGACCTTGTCCATACCCTCGACCCGCGCCCAGATTTTGTGCTCCACACCTACCAGTTCCGATAGCCGCTGGCGCCGCACTTCCACATCTGTAAATTCCAGCATCGCGGTGCATTTCAGGTTGGTGCCGCCGGAAATGAGAGGGTTATAAGTATCCAGTTCTTCCTGGATGGCATCAGCTTCGAAGATTCGCTCGATGCGCAGCATTTCCTGTATCTGGTACTGGATGGTCAGGCGGTCCTCGAAGTAAAGAGACAGGTTGGGGCCGACATCGACCCGCCGGCTTTTTTTGTGCGCCATGACACGGGCGCGGAAGTCGTTTCGCTGTTCAGCGTATTGTTCGAGGGAGAGGAGGTCTTCCCGGTTCAATTTATTCATTGCTTCGATTCCTGAATTCGCGCGCTTGTGGGAGCGCGCCGGGCGCGTTTATGCCCGGTGGGTACGATATATGCCTTTCGGCCGCGTGGCGGCCTCTTACAGGCCGTATGCCTTGCGCAGCAAGGTCAGTGGATTCGTCTCTGCATTCTTCAGGTCCAGTCCGTCCGCAATCTGCGTGGCGGCCATGGGACAGTCGGAGACCAGGTAATCGGCGTCCATTTTTTTGGCACGGTTGATCACTGGCCGGGCAATTTTCTGGGATTTCTCCCAGGTGCCGGCGCGAACGCCATAGGTGCCGTCGTGGCCTGAGCAACGTTCGATCATGTCTACCTCGGTGCCGGGCACCAGGGCCAGGATATCGCGGGTCTTGGGCCCGATATTCTGCACCCGCTGGTGGCAGGGAACCTGCCAGACTACTTTACCCAGTTCCAGCTTGAATTCCGTGTTTAACAGCCCGGCTTTGTGGCGGTGCACCAGGTACTCGAAGGGGTCAAAGATATGTTGTTTCACTTTCTGCACATCCGGGTCATGCGGATACATCAGCGGTAACTCCTGCTTGAACATCAACACGCAGGACGGGATGGCGGCAACGATGTCCCAGCCCTCGTCGATCAGGCGAACCAGTTCGGGAATGTTGGTTTTGCGGTATTTGTCGACTGTTTTCAGGTCACCCTGTTCCAGCTTGGGCATGCCGCAGCATTCTTCTTTGTCTGTCAGGCGGACCGGAATGCCGTTGTGCTCGAAAACCCTGATCAGGTCCTGGCCGATATCCGGTGTATTGACATTGCAGTAGCAGGTGGCGAACAGTGCTGCTTTTCCGCGGGTAGACCCAGCCTCCCGAAGTTCAGCCTGTGCAGGTGCACGATTTTTCTCCCGCTTCCGCAGCGTCTTCGAGTGAAACTCCGGCAGATGGGCGCGATGGTCCAGATCCAGTGTTTTCTCCAGTATCTTGCGTACGCCTTTCAACTTATTTGCCACGTTGATGGCGCCACTGACCACCGGAAGGCTGCCAACAGCACCTTGTAATTTCGTGTTACTGATCAATTTGTGGCTGAGTTTCCGTTCACCCTTTTTGAATTGCACGGCCTTGGCGCGCAGCATCACGTGCGGGAAGTCCAGGTTCCACTCGTGCGGCGGCACGTAAGGGCATTTCGTCTGGTAACAGAGATCGCACATAAAGCATTGGTCGACTACCTTCCAGTAGTCTTCCTTCGCCACGCCGTCTATTTCGAAGGTATCGGATTCATCAACCAGGTCGAACAGGGTAGGGTAGGCGTCGCACAATGAGACGCAACGGCGGCAGCCGTGACAGATGTCGAAAATCCGCTCCATTTCTTCGAGAAGTTTCTCCTCGTTATAGAAATCAGGATTTGTCCAGTCAAGGGCGTGACGTGTTGGGGCTTCGAGACTGCCTTCTCGCACGGTGATTTCTCCTTTGGTCGGAGACCCCGGCGCAGAGCCGGGGTAACGTTATTGCTGTCTGCAGGAGGCCGCCATGCCTACAGGGATGTAGGTAAGGGGCGTGAGCAGGACGCGGCAGCTTTGCGGCCGCAAGGTCAACCTCGTACCCACCGGGCACAAACGCGCACGGCGCGCCCCTACAAGCTCGCTCCTACAGTCGGTATCAGTCCCGTTCGTCC
>DAOWGA010000282.1 GCA_030637665.1 Lysobacterales bacterium
GGCCAGGCCTGTCACTCGTCGCCTTCTACGTGGCCTATATCGTCATCATCGCTGTGGTGAAAAAGGATCTGGCGCCACCGATCAGACTGGAAGAGATGGCGGGATCAAAAAAACATCAAATTTTCCAGGCTCTGAAGGCGATCGTCCCGCCCCTGGTCCTGATCATCCTGGTGCTCGGTTCAATCCTGACTGGTGTTGCAACTCCCACAGAATCCTCCTCGGTCGGCGGCGTCGGAGCTATCGTCCTGGCAACCCTGTATGGCCGGTTCTCATTCCGCATGGTCTGGGAGAGTTCTCTGGAGACAGTCAAGATCAGCGCCATGGTCTTCGCCATTCTGATCGGCGCCACTGCCTTCTCGATGGTCTTTACCTACACCGGCGGCGACTGGATCGTAGAGCAATTCATGCTGAGTTTGCCCGGAGAAAAATGGGGATTCCTGATCCTTTCCATGCTCGTCATCATGGCCTTGGGCTTCTTTATCGATTTCGTCGAAATCTCTTACATCGTCGTGCCGATCCTGGCGCCAATCGCCGTCAGTCTCGGCATCAACCCGATCTGGTACGCCATCCTGGTAGCGATGAACCTGCAGACCTCATTTTTGACTCCGCCGTTCGGCTTCAGCCTCTTTTACCTAAAGGGTGTCGCGCCATCCGAAGTTCGAACCATGGATATCTATTATGGCGTCATGCCCTTTATTATTTTACAGATGATCGTACTCGGCATTCTGGTGCTGTTCCCGCAATGGTTTGGATTCTCAGCGCACTAACCCGAAAACTGCACCAGATTCTATGGTCGCTGGTCGACTGTCGCGCCTTCTTTTTCAACCTGCAAAAGATCGTACTTGCTGACGCCAAGGCGCAACAGAGTCGAACTCGCAACATAGATGGATGAATAGGTACCCACCAACACGCCCACGATCAGGGTAAACGCAAAGGCATGAATGATCTCACCACCGAAAATGAACAGAGCGGTGAGCACCAGCAGCGTTGTCAACGAGGTCATCAGTGTGCGTGACAGCGTTTCATTGACAGAAGTATTTACTACTTCGATCGGCGATCCCTTGCGCAGGCGCGGGAAATTCTCGCGAATACGGTCGAACAGTACGATCGTGTCATTCAGTGAATAACCAATAACGGCCAGTAATGCCGCAACCACGGTCAGGTCGAACTCGATCTGCAGCAGCGACAGGATGCCCATGCTGATCACGATGTCATGGATCAGCGCCACTACGGCGCCGACAGAGAAGCGCCACTGGAAGCGGAACATCACATAAAGGAAGATGCCGATCAGGGCATAGACGACGGCTAGGATTCCCTGCTCGGTCAATTCATCGCCTACCTGCGGGCCTACGAATTCCACACGGCGCATAAGGACTTCCCCTTCAACGCCCTGCTGAAGGGCTCCAAGGACTACCGTCGACAGCTCCGCGCTGCTCTCCTCCTCGCTCCTGGGCGGGATGCGAACCACGATATCCGATGCCGTGCCGAATTGCTGTACGACTGCATCAGAGACGTCTGCACTCTTCAGGTTGGCCTTTACATCGGAAATCTTTACAGCTGACGGATAACTGACTTCGATCAGCGTGCCACCGGTGAAGTCCAGTCCGAAATTCAGCCCTTTCATTACCAGTACCGAAATGCTGAGGACCATGAGTACGGCGGACACGGCAAACGCAATCTTGCGCTTACCCATGAAGTCGATGTGTGTTTTCCCACTCAGAAATCTCATGACATCACCTCAAATCGCCAGCTTGCCGACGCGTTTCTTGCCGCCGTAAATCAGGTTAACCACAGCCCGTGTACCCATGATCGCAGTGAACATGGAGGTCACGATACCCAGTGACAGTGTCACCGCAAAGCCCTTGATCGGCCCGGTGCCGAACAGGAACAGCACGAAGGCTGCAATCAGCGTCGTGATGTTGGCATCGGCAATGGTCGAAAATGCCTTGTCATAGCCAGCGCGGATGCTGGCTTGCGGCGTGTTGCCGTTGCGCAATTCCTCCCGAATGCGCTCAAAGATCAACACATTCGCATCTACCGCCATGCCCACTGTCAAAACGATACCGGCAATACCCGGCATGGTCAGCGTGGCGCCAAGCATGGACAACAGTGAAATCAGCAATACCAGGTTGGCAAACAGGGCCAGGTCCGCAACCAGGCCGAACACGCGGTAGTACACCGCCATGAACACCAGAACCAGGACAAAACCGATCATGACCGACTTGAAACCCTGCGCGACATTGTCCGCACCGAGGCTGGGGCCGACCGTGCGCTCCTCGACGATTTCCATCGGCGCCGCGAGTGCGCCTGCCCTGAGCAGCAACGCCAGTTGGCTGGCTTCATTCATGGAATCCAGACCGGTGGTCTGGAAACGCTTGCCAAACGGTTCACGAACCACGGCCACGCTGATGACCTCTTCAGTAGTGCGCCCACCCGGCTTTTGTTCGATGTAGACCACTGCCATGCGGTTGCCGACATTTTCACGCGTGAAATCCAGCATGCGCTTTGCCCCCACACCATTCAGCGTGACGCTGACCTGGGGTTGACCGGTCTGCTGGTCGAAACCGCTGTTGGCGCCAATCAGTTGCTCGCCGGAAACAATGAGTCGTTTTTTCAGAAGGACGGGCTGTCCCGTCGCGTCAGTATAAAGGCGTGATTCGGGCGGTACACGGCCGGTTTGGGCAGCCGTGAAGGCATCATTCGCCTCATCCACAGCACGGTATTCCAGGGTTGCCGTGGCGCCGATAATCTTTTTCGCTTGCACGGTGTCCTGCACACCCGGTAACTGAACCACAACGCGGTCCGCACCCTGCTGCTGGATCACCGGCTCTGCCACACCGATTTCATTAACCCGGTTGCGCAGTGTCGTGATGTTCTGCTTCAGCGCGGTTTTCTGCAGTTCGAGCAACTGTTGCTCCCGGACCGTAGCTGACAGCCCGAAATTATCGCCGACCTCTATCTCCTTCACATCCAGCCCCTGCAGGCTCTGGTCGCGCTGGATGACGTTCAAGGTGCGGTCGCGGTCCTCAGCGGAACGCAGCAGGGTCAGCATACGAGAGCCTTCACGGCGCACGGAGACGTAGCGGATCCGCTCTTCCCTGAGGGCGGTGCGGATATCGCTCACGTAACGATCGAGTTGCTGACTCCTTGCGGTGTCCATGTCCACCTGCATCAGGAAGTGGACACCACCCTGCAAATCCAGGCCCAGTGTCATCGGTTTGCCGCCAATGCTCCTCAGCCAGGTAGGCGTTGAATGGGCAAGGTTCAGGGCGACGACATATTGCTCACCCAGTGCCTCGTTGAGCACGCCAGCGCCCAGCAACTGATCTTCCGTGGAATTGAAGCGGTACAGAAGGCGGTTTCCCTGCTGTTCCTTGTTCTTGAACTCGATTTGTTCGACAACCAGCGCATCTTCGATATTAGCTTCGAGATCCAGCGGGATTGTAAAACCACGCGCGGAAGTAATCTGCAAAGCCGGATCTTCACCAAAAAGGTTCGGCAGGGCGTATAAGGTGCCGATGACCAGGATCAGAACGATGAGCAGGTATTTCCAGGCAGGATATTGATTCATTATTCAGCCTCGGAACGCAAAAAATATTGTTTTTAGAGGAGTCCGCTTCAGGCGGACTTGATGGTGCCTTTGGGCATGACGCTTGAAATAGCATGCCTTTGCACTTTGACTTGCACATTGTCTGCCAGTTCAATGGTGACAAATGACTCACCCACATCGCTAATGCGGCCGAGCAAGCCTCCGTTGGTGACTACTTCGTCGCCAGTGCCGAGCTGGGACACCAGTTGCTTGTGTTCCTTGGCCCGCTTCATCTGCGGACGAATCAGCAGAAAGTAGAAAATGACGAAAATGACGATCAGCGGCAGAAATGACATCAGCCCGCCGGTTGGTGCTGCATCCTGTGCGTGAGCACTGGTAATGAAAAAATCCAGGAGTTCCATGAGAATCCTCTTTATAAACCGCTTTTAATTTATGCAGCGGATATGGGGGCCGTTGACTTCATTTCAATCAGCAGCCGGCTCTTCCGCGCTCGCAGCCGGACATTATAAATCAAAGACCTTTGTCATCCTATTGATTTGCGTTTTTTTTTATTGGAGCGAGCCTTGCTCCTACCCGGGTCCGGATGACAGCTTTTCCAGGTAGCCGGAAACAAATGCCTCCAGGTTCCCCGCTTCTATGGCATCCCGCAGGCCCTGCATCAGGTTCTGGTAGAAACGCAGGTTGTGCATGGTCATCAGGCGGGCGCCGAGGATTTCCTTGCAGCGTTCCAGGTGTTTCACGTATGCGCGGGAATAGTTTCGGCAGGTGACGCAATCGCATTCGGAATCAATCGGTCGCGTATCCAGTTCGTAACGGGCGTTGCGGATTTTCAGCACGCCCTGGCTGGTAAAGAGATAGCCATTGCGGGCGTTACGCGTGGGCATCACGCAATCAAACATGTCGATGCCACGCAATACGCCGGCAATGATGTCTTCCGGCCGGCCGACACCCATCAGGTAGCGTGGCCGGTCTTCGGGCAGTTCCGGTACCGTCAAATCGAGTATCCGGTCACGTTCCGCATGCGGTTCTCCAACCGACAGGCCGCCAATGGCATAACCATCAAAGCCGATTTTGACCAGTTCCCCAGCCGAACGGATGCGCAGGGATTCAAACATGCCACCCTGCACGATACCGAACAGCGCCGCAGGATTGCCCTGGTGGGCAATGCGGGAACGTTCCGCCCATCTCAAAGAGAGCTCCATCGACTCGCTGGCCTGTTGCTCAGTGGCCGGATAGGACGTGCACTCGTCGAAAATCATCACGATGTCGGACCCCAGTGTCTTTTGCACCGCCATCGACTCTTCCGGCCCCATAAACACTTTTGAGCCGTCGATCGGGGAGGCGAATGTAACGCCTTTTTCGCTAATTTTTCGGCGCTCGGCCAGGCTCCATACCTGGAAGCCGCCGGAATCCGTCAGGATGGGGCGCTGCCAGTGCATGAACCCATGCAGATCACCGTGCTTCGCGATCACTTCCCCGCCCGGGCGCAACATCAGGTGAAAGGTATTGCCCAGAATAATGTCAGCGCCCGTCCCCCTGACCTCCTCCGGTGTCATGGCTTTTACCGTTCCGTAAGTCCCGACCGGCATGAAAGCAGGCGTCCGTACTTCCCCCCGCTCAAACTCCAGCACCCCCCGCCGGGCCTTGCCGGACTTACTGTGCACCCGAAATTTCATACCTGGGCGGCGACCATTACTCTTTTGTGGTGGCGCAGTTGTTCGTAGGCATTTTCAGGCGGTTCCAGCACCGTGACATCTGAAAAACCCACTTTGCGCAGAATCCACAACAATGCATCCAGGCTTGGCACCAGGCAAATGCCGGTAATACTGGCTTCAGGGCCGTGAGTGTCTTCAGTCTCGTCAATAATGCCGAAGCTGCCTTTGAGGGGACGCACATACTGGTAGCTGCCGTAATCCACGTAACCCGTCAATCCGGGAACGATCTGGGTCTCGATGATACAAAGGTTTTTGCACAAGGCACGGCAAATCCTGAGTGCACCAACGGGGTTTTCCAGGTGGTAGAGCAACCCCAGCATCAGGACCACGTCGAACTGCCCCAACTGCCCCGCATCCTGGGAGTGGATATCACCCTGTTTGAATGCCAGGTGATCGAGGCCGTAAATTTCAGAAATCAGTTCGCTGTCACTGACGTGCGATTCGCGTGCATCGATACCCAACACGCTGGAAAAGCCGGCTTGCGCCATTTTCACGGCAAACCAGCCCTGGTGTGAAGCAAGATCGAGGGCGGTGAGACCCTGCCTGGCTTTGCCCAAGCGCTCATCCAGGCAGGACTGCAGCATTTGCCAACGCGTATTGTGAATCGCCTTGATATCGTCCCCGTGATAAGTCGGCGTGGTACTCCCGTCAGGCAAGTCATAGGAATAAAACCATTCTCGCGAATGTGCCTGCTCGATTAATGTGGACATCAGAAACTCCAGAAAAAAGCGATTGACCAGAAAAACGATTAAATTATGACAACCGCCGGATCAAAGGACCAGCATCGCGTCGCCATAACTGAAAAAGCGGTAGCGCTCTTCCACTGCGTGCCGGTAGGCCGCCCGGGTATTTTCCATGCCGGCCAGGGCGCTGACCAGCATTAGCAGAGTCGATTCCGGCAGATGAAAATTGGTAATCAGGCCATCGATGATTTTAAATTCGAAAGGCGGATAAATGAAGATCTGGCTATCCCCGGAAAAAGGCTCCAGTTTGCCGCTCGCAGCCGCGGATTCCAGGCTGCGTACTGCAGTGGTGCCCACCGCAATGACGCGCCCGCCGCGCTGCCTGGCCTGAACAACTGCCGCACAAACCTGTTCGGAGACTTCCAGGTATTCTGCGTGCATCACGTGGTCCTCGATATTCTCGCTGCGAACCGGCTGGAAGGTACCAGCTCCGACATGCAGCGTCACTTCAACCCGGTGAATGCCCTTGCGGTCGATGGCGGCCAGTAATTCCTGGTCGAAATGAAGTCCGGCGGTCGGCGCAGCGACTGCCCCCGGCTTACGGGCATACACTGTCTGATACCTTTCCCGGTCGGCTGCCGTGTCTTCACGGGTGATGTACGGTGGCAGAGGCATGTGTCCCAGTTGCTCAAACCGGCCGCTGAGTCCTCCAGCGGCAAGAGACAGGTGAAAAAACGCGTCGCTTCGGCCAAGCACTTCGAGTCTCGAGCCATCTTTCAGCAGCAAAAAAGAACCGGCGCGGGGTGTTTTGCTGGTTTTCAGCTGCGCCAGGCATTCGCGGTCGCTCAACAGGCGTTCCAGCATGACTTCCACTTTGCCGCCCGTTTCCTTGCGCGCGAACAAGCGGGCCGGGATGACGCGTGTGTCGTTGAAAACCAGTAAATCCCCTGCACGCAACAGGCCGGGCAAGTCCCGGAAAAGGCGGTCGGTCAAACTGCCATCACCCAGGGACAGCTGCAGCAGCCTGCTGTCTGGGCGCTGTTCCAGTGGCCGCTGGGCGATCAGGGCGGGCGGCAGCTCAAAATGAAAGTCGCCGCGTTTCAAGGGAGCATGGACTCGGAAATGTGCCGCAACAGCTACTCGCAATTGATCGGCGTAGTCAGCTGGACGATATCCTCCGTGCGCTCCGCGGAACCACTGAGTGGAGGACTAAACAGGTAATCCAGGGTCCAGCTGCCTTCAGTTTCATTGATGAAACTTCTTCCAATCACACCCACCGGTACATGTGTCACCGATTGTTCGTCGCACACAGCACAGTATCCACTGAACTGATGGATCGGTATGTCCGGATTGTCTGGTGAAGGTTCCAGTTTTTCCTGTGCAAACAGCCATCGGGGCATTCCCACTGCATCAAACACGTAATGGATCTGAGCCTCGGTGCTCGAGTTCATGAGAATGCTGGCTCCACCCAGGCCGGCCACGCCGCGATACCAGAGGCCCGTATAACTTTTCTCAGAGCCACTGATTATCGGGCAGGTCAGCGCGCTGAGAGGGGTCATGCGCTCGGTACCGGACTCTCCATACAAGGTGAAGGAGAACATCGCGTCGTTAGCGGCCAGCAAGGTGACCGATACCTTGCCGACCAGTGCAAGCTGTTGCTCTGAGCCGTCATTCGTTACCCGCGCCATACCTGCGGTCCAGATGTTCCCGGCACTTTCCGAATTTTGGGCAATGTACCAGACAGGCTGGCCGTCTTCATCATAGGTGTACCAGATCAGCACGCGGCTGGGACCGCCGAAATTATATTCGTATCCCTGTCCCAGGCCGACCCGGGAAGCCGGAGTCCACAAACCCGGGTGCACGGCAATCGGCGTGCCTGAAAATTCAACATCTGCACGAATCTCAATGGCACTGGTACTGCTGTTGCCGTTGCTCAGCACAGCATACCAGCGGCCGGGCTGCAGATCGCCGCCACTGACTGTAAGCGAGGGTCCATCAGCCCCGTTGCCCGACGCCGCAGCAAATACCGCTGCGTTTCCTGGCGCTGTGGCAAAGGGTGGTTCCGTCAGGGCCTCATCGAAATCAAGCCTGACCAACTCAAGCGTCAGACCATTATTCTGTTCTTCACTGGCTCCTTCCGCTGCAATCGTCAGGCTGCTCGCGCCGTTGGGCACATCGATGAAAACCCGGTCGTGCTCGTCGTTGGCATCCAGTGCCAGCTGGTGAGTTACGCTATTCATCAGGGGAAAGGTTTGCGGCTCGGATATGCCGGTCCGGTTGAAGTAAACCGGGATCACGCCCATGTTATCCGGCCGGTCGCTATCGGTGCCCACAGCAACCACACCCAGCCACTCCTCACCGGGAAGCGCATTCACATTGTCCCAGCTCAGGCGGACATTGAACTGTTCATTCTTTGCGGTAATCCCGGGGCCGCTGGCCGCCAGCCTTGAAGCACCTGACGGCCCTGGTATGGCGCTGATCAGCGTGACAACGTCCCCGCCAGGAGCTGATGAGGCCTCCCAGTTTTGCACCAGCACCCAATAATTTCCTGCCGCTGGCGAGAAAATATCACATAATTCTATTATTGCCCGCAAACTGCTCTCACAGAGTAATTCGCTTTTCTGGGCGATGCCGTCGCCGTTGGTATCTCTGCCGACATACAGATCAAGATCAATGGACGTGGACTGCGGAACCTCTATGTGAAACCAGAGAGTGCCCTCAGGCAGGGTGAACCATCTCGTCATCACGCCGCTGCCGCCGTCAAACGGTTCGCTTTCGGTCGGGTCCTGAACCAGGGTTTGGGTCGTGCTGGATGGTTTGACCAGCCCACCCGCAGTAAATGTCGCTTGTTGCAAGGTGCTCAGCCCACCCAATACAAATTCCTTCCATCCGCCATCGCTGTCGCTATTGATGGTCCAACGTTCCGGCAGTTCGCCACCATCGGAGAAAACGGCTGCCGTCAGATGCTGATCCGGCAAGCCTTCGGATGACAATTTGATTTCACCAAACACCCAGTCCCCGATGGTATCGGGGCCGAGCTCAAACTCGACCTGAAGGCTTTGCGTGCCGTCCCTGGGGATCGTGAAACTGGCCGGTGTGACAGTGACCATGGCGCCGGCAGGGAAATTCTCAGCTGTAACGGTCCAACTGCCGCCGCCAGCCCGATCGATGAATTTACGGCTGAAATTGCAACCTTCGCGGCAGGCCGGGTTTACCATCGCGGGCAGATTCAGAGACGATGGATCCCCTCCCGTGGCAGGATTGGCCGCTAAAAATTCAGAACCGGTCACGTTCATATAGAGTCCGGCCTTGAAGGCCTCCACCAGTTGCAGCCGGCCGGTGCCCATTTCGAAAGGATTGGCGGGCTGACCCTGGTAATTTATGACTTCGGTCGTGGCCGTGGTCTGCAGCATTGACTGGATCTGAGAAGGTGTCAGTCCGGGATCCGCCGATAACAGCAAAGCCCCGCCACCTGCCACGTGGGGTGAAGCCATGGAGGTTCCGTCGGCAAAGACAAAACCATCATCGATATCTCCAGCGCCCAGCACGGCGACGCCCGGTGCGGTGATATTCGGCGCAAGCAGGCCGGGCACGGCAGCATTGGGGCCCTGAGAACTGAAAAAACCAAGCACATCCGCTACAGCGGCATCGTAAGAAAGTCCGAAAGGCCCGATCGTGCCCATATGACCGCTGCTAGAGGTCAGCCAGGACTTGAGTTCCTGACCTTTCGAATAGCCTATGTGTATTCCCGGAACACAGTGGCTGTCTTCATTCTGGGACTCACCAAATTCGGCGCTATTGATCAGGATGTACCCCCCCGCTCCGGCTTCCATGACATTGAAGCCCTTTTCAACCCGGCCATAATCACCCCTTTCGCAGACCACGATCTGGCCATTGAAAGTACCGGGGGCAAAGGGATTCGTCGACCCGCTATGATCAAAGCAGTTGGGCAGCAACTCGGCTTCGCCGGTGCCGCACAGGGCGTTGCCATAATCTCCGGCCCAGACCATCTCCACCGGCCCAATGCCATTGGCGGAGCCGGTTACCGGGGCGAGCCCCTGCCCCAACATATCCGCAGGCGGCACACCGCTGCCTCCGGACAGGTTTTTCAACAGGGCGCCGGTCAGACGGCTGTGCGTAGCCGCCGCCACGCTCAACAGCCAGGGGGCCAGGCCCGGATTGAGGACTGAGCCGGGAACCGGACCGCCGTTACTCGCTGAAGTGGCGGCAAAAATTCCCGCGTTTCTCAAGTCCAGGAAAAGCTCTGCGTAGTTTAGGCTGCTCCACGGACTCGAGGTGCCCCCGCCCAGGGAAAGATTAACGACATCGACACCATCGATGAGGGCCTGTTCCAGGCCTTCGATGATGTCAACCGATGGACAACCCTCCTCATCTTCATCCGGAGTCTCGGGGTCATCTTCGCGACAGACTTTATAACTCACGATATTGGCATGGGGTGCAATTCCGGACATCTGTGTTGGCACCCCTTCCAGCGTGATATTGATTTGATTTCCTGCGGCGATACTGGCAACGTGACTGCCGTGAAAATGTGTACCCTTGCCTTTGCTTCCTTCATCGGTGAAATCATAAACGCCGATCAGCTTGTTGCTGCACAGGACTTCACTATCACTGCACAAACCCAGCTGTTCACCGAAGGGATTACTGTGCGAGTAACCATCGAGAGCCGGGTCCTGGAATGAAATATGATTCCAGTTGATGCCCGTATCGATGATTCCAATGACGATCCCTTCGCCGGCGCTGGGAATAATGCCGCCTTCTCCCGCCCAGATTTTTGTGGCTCCGATCAGTTCGGGACTCGCATCTGTTTCAATGTAATGAATTTCATTTGGCGCTATGCTTTCAACCTCCGGCAGTTCCCTCATGAGTTTCGCCTGCGCTTCGGTCAGGCGCAAAGCAGCTCCATTGAACAGAATCCTGTAGCGTGCCTTGACCTCGGAAGTTTCGCCGACAAGTTGCTTTGAGCTGAACATGAATTGGTCCAGGCGATCATCCAGGTAGCGTGAATATGCCAGTGCATTGGGGCTGATCAAATCCAGCCGTTTGCCGGTTTTAAGCGGCGTCGTGGCAGCCAGCTGATTGGCTCGATACTGGACGGCATTGTGGCCGTCGAACCGCACCAGGGGTGGATCGGTCAGCTTGATGATCCAGGTCCTTCTGCCTTCGCTGTCCAGCGGCTCCACCCTGGCTGATTTGGCAACGGCTATTGAGCTGGTGACCAGCAGGATCAGAGCGATGAGCAGGCGCCAGGTGGTGATGTGATTTCCATTTCGCATTACGCAAATTTCCTTGTTTATTCCCGGACCGGTGATCTCATGGTCACCAGTTCTTCGGCAGCCGTGGGGTGAATGCCCATGGTGCAATCGAAACACTCCTTGGTCAGTCCTGATTTTACCGCGACTGCGTACCCCTGAACAATCTCGGGGGCATCCAAACCGACAATATGAATACCAATAACTTTTTGACTCACCCGATCCACGATGAGTTTCATCATGGTTTTCTCATTACGCCCGGAGAGCGTGTGTTTCATGGGCCTGAATTCCGAACGGTAGACGTCAATCGCGCCATAATGGATGCGCGCATCCTCCTCGCTGAACCCCACGCTGCCTACGGGAGGCTGTGAGAATACAGCCGAAGGCACGAATTCATGGCTGACCGGCCGCATCATTCCGCCGTACACCGTATCGGCAAAGGAGTGGCCCTCATAAATCGCAACCGGCGTCAGGTTTACTCTGCTCGTGACATCACCCACGGCATGGATGTGTTCAATATTGGTCTGCGAACATTCATCAACTACGATCTGCCCGGTGGCACGCACTTCGATACCGATTTCGCGCAGACCCAGGCCTCGCACATTCGGAACCCGTCCGGTCGCGTACATGACCTGGTCGACTTCCAGCGTGGCGCCATCGTGCAAGACCAACTCAAGCCCGTGTTCGAGCTTGCGAATATGCTCAACGGTAGTCTCGAGCATTAATTCAACCCCTTTCTTGCCTACCTCGGCCCCGACCACTCTTCTCACATCGTGATCGAAACCCCGCAAAAGGGCATCCCCACGGTACAACTGGTAAACCTGCGAACCCAGCCCATTAAAAATTCCGCTAAATTCGCATGCAATGTAGCCGCCGCCCACCACGGCGACCCGGCCGGGAAGTTCCTCCAGATGAAACGCTTCATCCGATGTGATGGCGTGCTCAATCCCCGCTATGTCCGGCACCCAGGGGTGGCCACCGGTGGCGATGAGTATTCGCTCCGCACTGACGGTCTGGTCACCGACCCGTAGCTGATGAGCATCAATAAAACTGCCATGACTCGGGTAGAGCCTGACACCGGCTTCCGACAACAAGCGCAGGTATACCTGGTTGAGGCGGTCAATTTCCCGGTCCTTGGCCCGGATCAGGTCCGGCCAACTGAATTTTGCAGGACCCAGGTCCCACCCGTAACCCCGTGCATCTTCAAAATCTTCCGCGAAATGAGCGGCATAAACCAACAGCTTTTTGGGCACACAGCCGCGGATTACGCAGGTGCCGCCAACCCGGCTCGCCTCACAGATTCCGACCCGTGCTCCGTGCCCTGCGGCAATGCGCGCAGCACGCACACCACCGGAGCCCGCGCCCAACACAAAAAGATCAAAATCAAATTTACTCATGCAATCAATCTCCAGGCCTCAAACCGAAAGTCGAACCATTGGGCTCTCTTCCTGTCGGACCGCTTGTGAACAATACAGTTCTACTCAGCCGTACCGCTTGACCTCGCCGGACAGGAATGTGACCGACGGAACATGGAAGTTTCTTTCAAAAATGGCAGAAATATAAATGATGTGTTGATCTGAATCATTTATCCATGGAGAATCTCATGGACTTGCCATGACCGAATACGTAGCATAGCGCCACAACCAGAATCCCCATACCGGAGCTCCATGCTTTCTGTTTCCAAAATCAACTTCGAACGGTATTTTGAGCCAGTTTTTGAACCCGTCAGCTTTGAGCTGAAGGCGGGCCAGCTGTTGCTTGTCACCGGATCGAATGGCTGTGGAAAGACCACCCTGATCCGTGTGCTTGCCGACATTCTTTACCCGACATCAGGTGAGTTCCTCCGCCGCACGGACAGCATGGGATATGTGGGTCATTACCTGGGCATCAAGGATGACCTCAGCGTGATCGAGAACCTGCGTTTCATGCGGGATTTCCTGGGCACATCCAGACGCAGCTGCAAGGACGTCATCCGGCAAGTGGGTCTTGGCCGGGTTTCGGAGCAGCTGGCCCGCACGCTGTCAGCCGGCCAACGCAAGCGTTGCGCCCTGGCCCGGCTGCTGCTCAGTAATACCAAACTCTGGCTGCTGGACGAGCCTTATTCCAACCTGGACCAGGAAGGCGTGAACCTGGTTGATGACATGCTGATCGCTCACCTTGAAACCGGCGGCGCCTGTGTGCTCGCCACGCATGGCAACCACCGTCCCAACTGGGCGGGCACGCAGGATTGCCGGCTTATATCGGGGGCTGCCGCATGACGCCTGAACAACAATCAGGCAGCATGGCATCGGCATTTTTCGCCTTGCTGCGGCGTGACCTGTTGCTGGCGTTTCGGCGCCGGACTGAAATGCTGTTCCCGATCGTCTTTCTGCTGGTGGTGGTCAGCCTGTTCCCGTTGGGCATCGGCCCGAGTCCGGCCCTGCTGGCGCGCATCGCACCCGGAGTGATCTGGATTGCCGCACTACTGGCAACGGTGATCTCCCTGGACGGTTTGTTCCGGTCGGATTTTGAAGACGGGACACTGGAGCAATTCGTTCTGAGCGGGCATCCACTGACTTTGATCTCCCTGGCAAAAATCCTGGCGCACTGGCTGGTAGCGGGCTTGCCCCTGGTGTTGATGTCACCGCTGCTGGCGGTATGGATGAACCTGCCCATTGAGTCACTTGGCGTGATGGTGCTGACACTGGCCCTTGGCACGCCCATCCTGAGCCTGATCGGCTCCATCGGCGTTGGCCTGACCATCAGTCTGAAGCGTGGCGGGCAATTATTGTCGCTGCTGGTATTTCCGCTGTATGTCCCCATCTTGATTATCGCAACCGCCGCGGTGATGGCGGCCTCAGACGGCCTGCCTTACACCGCGTTTTTAGGTTTGTTGGTGGCGGGCCTGATAACATCGGTCACTTTGGCCCCCTTTGCAGCGGCCGCGGCCCTGAAGATCAGCTTGTCATGAACACGAATGCAACGACTATGAATAAAGACAAACCCCGAAAGAACTGGCTCGTCATGTTCATCCACAAGATGGGTTCACCCCCCTGGTTCTATGGTTTTAGCGGGAAACTCATACCCTGGCTGTGGGCAATATTCGCCGCGCTGACTATTTGGGGCCTTTACCTGGGCCTGGTCAAGGCGCCGGCTGACTACCAGCAGGGCGAGAGTTTCCGCATCATGTACCTCCATGTCCCTTCAGCCTGGATGTCGATGTTGATCTACACCTCCATGGCTATCATGGGATTCATCGCACTGGTGTGGCGCATCAGGATCATGGAGATCCTGGCCATGAGCAGTGCGCCGGTGGGGGCCGCCTTTACCATAATCGCGCTCGCGAGTGGCTCACTTTGGGGCCGCCCGACCTGGGGCACATACTGGGTATGGGACGCGCGGCTGACCAGTGAACTGGTGCTGTTGTTTTTGTACCTGGGCGTCATTGGCTTGTACAACGCAATCGACGAACCGCGCAAAGCAGCGAGGGCCGCCTGCCTGCTGGCTCTGGTAGGCGCAGTCAATTTGCCCATCATTCATTATTCCGTCAAGTGGTGGAATACCCTGCATCAGGGCAGCAGCATCAGTGTGACCGGTGGCAGCAATATTGATCCCAGCATGTTATGGCCATTGCTGATCATGGCCTTCGCAGTCAAGTTTTATTACGGAGCCAACCTCCTCACCCGTGCGCGCGTGAAACTGCTGGAACAGGATAAACGCAAAGGATGGGTCAAAAAAATCATCAAGGAACGTGAATCATGAGCCACACCCCGTTTATCTGGGCCGCCTATTCCATTGGCACTGTTGTGCTGTTGTGGTGTGCCCTGGCGCCTTTGATACACAAGAAAGCCGTTATCAGGGACATCCGGAAATTGAGCCAAATAGAGGAGAGGAACCGTGACTCCCACTCGTAAGAGAAGGCTGATCGCAGTCCTGTTGATTCTGGCCGGCGTCAGCATTGCCAGCACCATCGCGTTCTATTCACTGCAGGAGAACCTGCTGTATTTCCAGAGCCCCAGTGAAGTGGCAGAGCAGTCCATGCCGACCGGACGCCAGTTCAGACTGGGCGGGCTGGTCAAACCGGGCACTGTCGTACGTACCGGTGACGGCCTGACAACACAATTCGTCATAACAGACGGACCGGCCGAACTCGAAGTGCAATATGTCGGGATACTCCCGGACCTGTTTCGCGAAGGCCAGGGAGTAATCGCACGGGGCGCACTGAATGAGCGGGGCACCTTCGATGCGACTGAAGTGCTGGCCAAACACGATGAAAACTACATGCCGCCCGAAGTAGCGGATGCACTGGAAAAAACCGGCCACACGGTGGCTTCCGAATACGATTAAGCAAGGACTTTTA
>DAOWGA010000013.1 GCA_030637665.1 Lysobacterales bacterium
TACCATATGAAGATGCTTAGAATTTCCAAATTAACTGATTACGCGATCCTGGTGATGGTCGAACTGGCCCGGGAGGGTGAGATGTTGAGCGCGCACGCCCTGGCTGAAAGGGTTCACGTGGAAATCCCCACCGCCAGCAAAGTGCTGAAGCTGCTGGCCGGCGCCGGCTTGCTGGAGTCCTATCGCGGGGCCAATGGTGGGTACCGCGTAAGCCGGCTGGCCAGTGACATCAGTGTGGCCGAGGTGATTGCCGCCATCGAGGGTCCGATTGCGATGACCGAGTGTAGCGCCGAGGAGGGCTTGTGCAGCCAGGAAGAGAACTGTGAACTGCGTGGCAACTGGCAACGCATTAGTTTTGCCGTGGCTCGTGCCCTGCAGGAAGTCAGCCTGGTGGAAATGTCGGCCCCGATGAAGACCACAACTGATCCATTACAGATAACAACCCTGAGTACGTATGCAGACCAATGAATAGTGAACAGACCCCCACGGAAACTTCTTCCGTCGATCACTTTGTCCAGCAGAAATATCGGCATGGCTTCGTCACTGATATTGAATCGGAAACCGTGCCACCCGGGCTGAACGAGGATGTCATTCGCTGGATCTCGGCCCGCAAGGAAGAACCGCAATGGTTGCTCGAATGGCGCTTGCAGGCCTACGGGCTCTGGCTGGAGATGAAGCAGCCGGACTGGGCGCATCTGAATATCGAGCCGATCGATCTCCAGGCCATTTCATATTTTTCAGCACCGAAATCCGACAAGGACCGCCCGCAAAGCCTGGACGAGGTCGATCCGAAATTGCTGGAAACCTATGACAAGCTCGGTGTTCCCCTGCACGAACGGGCGCGCCTGGCCGGCGTTGCTGTGGACGCCGTGTTCGATTCCGTTTCCGTGGGAACGACCTTTCGCAAAGAATTGAAGAAAGCCGGGGTCATTTTTTGTTCTTTTTCAGAAGCCGTGCAGGAATGTCCGGAACTGGTGCGAAAATACCTCGGAACGGTCGTGCCGGTCCGGGACAATTATTTTGCCGCGCTGAACTCGGCCGTATTTTCCGACGGGAGCTTCGTCTTCATTCCCAGGGGTGTGCGTTGCCCGATGGAACTGAGCACCTATTTCCGCATCAATGCTGCCGAGACTGGCCAGTTTGAGCGGACGCTGATTATCGCCGAGGAAAGCAGCCACGTCAGTTACCTGGAGGGCTGCACGGCGCCGATGCGAGATGAAAACCAGCTCCATGCAGCCGTGGTGGAACTGGTGGTGCTGGAAGATGCTGAAATCAAGTATTCGACGGTTCAGAACTGGTACCCGGGAGACGAGAACGGTGTCGGTGGTATTTACAATTTTGTCACCAAACGCGGCGACTGCCGTGGCGACCGCTCGAAAATCTCCTGGACACAGGTTGAAACCGGCTCCGCGATCACCTGGAAATATCCATCCTGCATTCTGCGCGGTGAGCGGTCGGTGGGCGAGTTTTACTCGGTTGCTCTGACCAACAATTACCAGCAGGCGGATACCGGCACCAAGATGATCCACATCGGCAAGGACACGCGCAGCAAAATTATCTCCAAGGGCATTTCGGCCGGCCATGGCCAGAACGCCTACCGCGGCCTGGTTCGAATTTCGAAGAAAGCTGACAACGCGCGCAATTACACACAGTGTGACTCCATGCTGATTGGCAAGTGTTGTGGCGCGCATACCTTCCCCTACATCGAGGTTGGCAATCCCAGCGCGAAGGTCGAGCACGAAGCAACCACGTCCCGCATCGGCGAGGACCAGTTGTTCTATTGCCTGCAAAGGGGCATCTCGGAAGAAGACGCGGTTTCAATGATCGTCGATGGTTTTTGCAAGCAGGTGTTTCGGGAACTGCCGATGGAATTTGCGGTGGAGGCCAAGGCCTTGCTGGAAGTCAGCCTGGAAGGGGCGGTTGGATAATTTTAATGAAAGATATGGTCAATGAAAGAGACGGTTAATGAACGAAACGGAAAACACAATGCTTGAAATCAGGAACCTGCATGCCACTGTGGATGGTAAAGAAATCCTCAAAGGCATCAACCTCAAGGTCGCGGCAGGTGAGGTCCACGCCATCATGGGACCCAATGGCTCGGGAAAAAGCACTCTGGGTAACGTAATTACCGGCCGTGAAGGCTATGAAGTCACGCAGGGCGAGGTGCTTTACAAAGGGCGGGATCTGCTCGGACTGGAGCCGGAGGAAAGAGCCTGCGAGGGCCTGTTCCTGGCATTCCAGTACCCGGTCGAGATTCCCGGAGTGAATAATACTTATTTTCTGCGCGCGGCCCTCAATGCCCAGCGCAAATATCGCGGAGAGCCTGAACTGGACTCGATGCAGTTTCTGAAGCTGGTGCGCGAGAAACTCAAAATCCTGCATATCAGCGATGACTTGTTGCACCGGGCCGTTAACGAAGGATTTTCCGGTGGCGAAAAGAAAAGGAATGAAATTTTCCAGATGGCCGTGCTGGAGCCATCGCTTGCCATTCTCGACGAAACGGATTCCGGCCTTGATATCGATGCATTACGCCTCGTGGCCGACGGCGTGAACCGCCTGCGCAGAGAGGACAGGGCAATGATTGTCGTGACCCATTATCAACGCCTGCTGGATCACATCGTGCCTGA
>DAOWGA010000299.1 GCA_030637665.1 Lysobacterales bacterium
AGGGCTGGAGAACGTGACCAACCAGGAACGGTTTACCTTTGGCTTGCTGTCCCTGCGCGACGGGCTGCCGATGGTGCCCGTGATCCTGGGCCTGTTTGCAGCCGCAGAGATGACTGACTTGTGGGTGAAGGGCGGTTCGATTTCCAGTGAACACTCGCGATACCGTTCCGCGAAAGAAACCCAGAAACAAATTTTCCAGGGCGTTGCATCTGCATTCAGGCACTGGTGGCTGGTCCTGCGTTGCAGCACCATTGGCACTGTAATGGGGATCATTCCCGGCCTGGGGAGTACGGCTGCAGCCTTTGTTGCCTATGGTCACGCGAAGCAGACATCGAAATCGAGCGAGACATTCGGCACTGGCAACATCGAGGGGGTCATCGGGCCCGAAGCCGCCAATGACGCCGTGGAAGGCGGCGCCCTCGCCTCCACGATAGCCTTCGGGATACCCGGAAGCTCATCGATGGCGATCGTCCTGGCCGGATTGTTTGTGCTGGGGCTGAATGCGGGCCCGGAGATGGTGACGCAAAACACCGATCTTGTCTTCGTGATGATATTTACGGTTCTTATCGGCAATCTCTTTGGCACCCTGGCTGGAATATTCCTGGTCAATCCGCTTTCCCGCATGACCGCCCTGCCGTCGTCACTGCTGGTCCCCGTGTTGCTTTCCGTCATTTTCACCGGGGCATATGCGGTGAACCGCTCAACCTTTGATATCGGATTAGTGATTCTGTTCGGTTCCCTGGGTTTCCTGATGAAACGGCTGGATTATTCACGGGCTGCCCTGTTGATTGGCTTCGTGCTCGGGGCTGTGATTGAAAAAAACATGTTTCTTGCCGTGCAACTCGACGGGGCCCTGTTTTTTCTGCAGCCTGTTCCCCTGGTACTCCTGGGAATCACACTTGCCTTCCTGGCCCACAGCCTCTGGACCACAAACCGCGACCGGCACTCCGCAGACCGTACGCGTGACGGCCGGGACGACCGCAAACCACAGGCCGCAAGCGGGACAGTTCGTGTTGAAACAAGCCATTCATTCGAGTTTCATATCATCCTGGCCGCCGGAATCATCTTCATTGCAGTACTGCTGGTGGCTCTCAGCTACGAACCCATCCCGGCGCGGATGCCGGTACTCGTTTTGATACCGCTGCTGATCCTCACCGGAGTGCAATTCAATCGAATCCGGTCCGCTCCGCGGGTCAGGCTCAGCGCGGGTGTGACACCTGAAACGTTAAGCAGTGAAGAGGATCAGTTAACCAAGGCGGCGGGGTTCGTTGGCTGGACGATGCTGCTTCTGGGCCTGGTAATCATCGCCGGCCATTACGCAGGCATTGCGCTGTTCATGTTCGTATTGATAAAAAAGGAATCGAAAAAAAATTCAGCCTTTGCCTTCGCTGTGGCCGCCGGCGTCACGTTTACGCTGTTTATATTGTTTGAATATGGCTTTGACATAGAGCTGTACCGGGGATTGATATACCGGGCCCTGGCCGGTTACAAGATTTTTTAGGCAGCTGGTTTCCGGGCCAGGATGCGCCAGCGGCAGTCGCTGGAATCAGCCGGGGCGCTGGGAATATCCTCTTCAAGCCGCTCTGCGCCGGGTGGTGCAAAATGCTCCAGCTCAAAACCCTGCCGCAGGAACAGCTGGCGTAATTGTTCCCTGTCCCTGACATTGTATGTCGACTTATTCGTCGCATAGTCAGCAGCGAGGCGGCGGGCCAGATCGGGTTCAATTCCCAGCCGGTCGTATTGTTCCTCAGCAAGGCTACTGGCGCGTTGGCCGAGGGCGGCCGCCTGGGTGGTCGAAAAACCATGCCGAAGCGCTGCGTCGTGAGGCCTTGCTCTTTGCGCGGTCAGCAACGCACCCCCCGGTGCAAGACAGTCCCACCAGACACCGGCCAGTTTGTCACGGTCCCCCTCGCTAAAAAAGCACAGGAAGGAATGCGTGCAGATGAGGTCGAACCGGTCTGGATTTCGATAGCTGAGAATGTCGCTGTGCAAAAGCTCCACCTCCAGGCCCGTGCGACTGGCGTACCATTTGTTCAGTTCCAGCGGCGTCCTGCACTGGTCTATTACAGTGAGCAACGGTCTGCTGCCGTATTTGCTCGCCACGGCAGTAATCCGTGCCAGGAAAGCGTAATCCGCCGCACCGGAAATCAATATCCTGCTGGCGCCGCCAACGATGGCGGCCTCCAACTGGGTGACAAGAAAATCGTCATCGGAACGGATGGAATTGAAGA
>DAOWGA010000223.1 GCA_030637665.1 Lysobacterales bacterium
AGGTGGGCATTGCGTACCGGATTGAGGAGCATGAAAGTGGCGCCACACAATACGGCGTGGACCATTCGACCGGTATTTTGCTGACAAATCCGGCCGGCCGCCTGCACGGCGTCTTTCCCGCACCGCATGGCGCAACGGAAATTTCCACCGATGTGCTGGCCACCCTCAGGGAGTCAGGGAATCCATAATGGCTGTGCTCGAATCCATCCTGGCCGGATTTCAGTACCTGCTTCCCCATCACCTGGTCTCGCGCCTGGTTTACTGGTTCATGCGCATACGCGTCAAGGCGATCAAGAACCTGCAGATTTCGATGATCAGTAAGCTGACGGGTGTGGACTGGAGTGAATCCAGGCTGCAGGACGTATCTGATTTTGAGCACTTCAACGCATTCTTCACGCGCGAACTGGCCAAAAATCTCCGGCCGATCGATCCTGACCCTTTATCATTCGTTGCGCCCTGTGACGGGACAATCAGCCATTGCGGCCGGATCACGAGTGACCGTATCCTGCAGGCCAAGGGCCGGCACTATTCATTGAGCGCCCTGCTGGCCGGCGACCCTGCGGCCAGGGAATTCAACAACGGTTTCTTTCACACGATTTATCTCTCTCCGCGGGACTACCACCGGGTTCACATGCCCATGAAGGGCCGGCTTCAGCGCATGATCCACGTACCCGCCCGCCTGTTCAGCGTCGCCCCGTATACCGTCAGGAATATACCCAATCTATTTGCACGAAATGAGCGGGTAATCAGCCTGTTCGAGACAACTCACGGCATGATGGGCCTGGTGCTGGTCGGCGCCATGCTGGTATCCAGCATGCAAACCGTGTGGTCAGGTGTGGTCACGCCACCCAGGGGCAAAAAGGTTGTCAGCGTTGACTTGACGAGGCGCAAAATCAAGCTGTCCAAGGGACAGGAAATGGGCCGTTTCAACATGGGCTCGACCGTCATACTGCTGCTGCCACCCGGAGCTGTCTCCCTGCTCCAGGACTATGAACCCGAGGACATCGTAGTCATGGGCCAAAAGCTGGGCCGCCTGAGGTAAGTTTAGCTGGGGTATTTGGCCGCAAATCACGCCAATCTGATTAAAGCGGGAGTAATTGGCCGCAAATTACGCAAATTACGCAAATTTTTAAAAGCATTTTTATGGTGGCATTGTGCCGACTGATATTATGAATAACGATCGCGCTGTATAAATTTCGTTATCCCCGGATTTTTTGCACGGCAACTCAGCTCAAGACGCGCAAGCAATATTTTTTCTTTTTCTTTAATTTGCGTAATTTGCGTAATTTGCGGCCAATAAATCAACCTCAATCAAAAGCTCACCACCCGCATTCTCGGCCGGCGTTTTGTTCGTCGAGCCATTCCTGCAGCGGGGCGAAATAGTCCAGCATCGCGGTGGCGTCCATCTCAGAGGTTCCGGTCATGGCTTCCAGTGCTTCCGGCCATGGCCTGCTCCGGCCCTTCTCCAGCATGGCGTTGAGGCGTCCTCCGGCCTCGGGACTGGCATAAATTGAACAGCGGTGCACGGGACCTTCGTTGCCTGCAATTTCACACAAGGATCGGTGAAACTGAAACTGCAGGATGTGTGCCAGGAAATAGCGCGTGTACGAAACATTGGTCGGCACATGGTACTTGGCGCCCGGATCGAATGCGCCGGCAGGCCGCTCGCCGGGCGCTGCCACACCCTGGTATTGCTTGCGCAACTGCCACCACAGATCGTTGTATTCCTGCGCTGATACTTCGCCGGCAAAAACTTTCCAGCGCCACTGATCGACCATCAGGCCAAATGGCAGAAAGGCAATTTTTACCAGCGCCTGCTTCATCAGCAAACCCAGGTCGCCGGATGCGTCCGGCACTTCGTCCAGCAGGCCGATCCGGGCCAGGTACCTGGGAGTGATGGACAAGGAAAGCGTATCGCCCACTGCCTCGTGAAACCCGCTGTTAGCACCTGTGCGGTACAGGAAGCTTTCCTGGTTGTAGGCCCGCTGATAGTAATTGTGCCCGAGTTCATGATGAATGGTGTTGAAGTCTTCCTCATTGACGTCGATGCACATCTTGATGCGCAAGTCTTCCTTCTCGTCTATATCCCAGGCTGAAGGATGACAAAGCACGTCCCGATCCGCGGGCTTGACGAACAAGGAGCGCTCCCAAAAAGTTTCCGGAAGTTCCTCGAAGCCGAGCGAACTGAAGAATGCCTCGGCGGTTTTGACCATGCCGATGGCATCGAATCCCTGCTCGTTCAGGATCGCGCTGAGGTCGTACGCTGCGGCCGTTGCCTCAGGCCCGACCAGGTCATAAATGTTTTCCCAGTTCTGCGCCCACATGTTCCCCAGCAAGTGGGCGGGGATGGGTCCGTCCTGGGGCACCGCACCACTACCGTAGTATTCGCCCAGGCGCGCCCGGACATGGCAGTGCAGCGCCTCGTACAAAGGCCGGACCTGTCCCCATAGCCGGTCCAGTTCAGCAGGAAAATCAGCCGGGTCCATATCGTATCCCGAACGCCACATGGTCCCGAGGTTGTCGTAACCCAGTTCTGTTGCCCCCTGGTTGGCCAGTTCGACCTGCCTGGCATACAGCTCCTTCATCGGTGGTGAAACGGTACGCCAGCCTTCCCAGGCCTCCAGTAGTTGTTCCGGATCCCTGGAGTGGGCCATGATTTCTTCGAGTTCACCCAGCGCCAGGCAATTCCCTTCCTCACGACAGTATGATCCCTGGCCAAAAAGGCCACTAAGTTTTGCACCGATTTCCGCCTGCTCGGCCACCTTGGCAACATCACCAGGCGCCGGCATGACAGTCCCGCTCCGCAGAAAATTCAGCTTTCTGCGGGTGTCGTAGTCCAGGCCTTCTACATCATTCAAACTCGCAGCCTTGACGGCAAATTCTACCTGTGCCGCCGTGAAAGCCTCGGCGGTTTTCGCGGCCAGCAGTTCGGTATCTTCGGTGATAAAATTCCGCAAAACCCAGGTCATGCGTTCGTTCGCTTGTCCCAGCCTGGACAGCTCTTCCTCCGCTTCAGCGACGAAAGCAACAGCCTCGGCAGCGCTCGGACTGCCAGTCTGCTCCACTGCTGCCGCTTCGGTAGCCAAAGCACCAGGCGCAGCATCGGGCGCTGGCTTACAGGCCGCGATCAGCGCAGTGCAAATAATCAGTAATGCCGGCCAGCATAGTCTGTCCATGTTCACTCCCTGGAAACATCATTCATCCTGGTGCTCTTTCAAG
>DAOWGA010000098.1 GCA_030637665.1 Lysobacterales bacterium
CCTGGCCAACGAATGGCACAAGCGTTCAAAAAAAAGCGCCGGGGTTGCCGGCGCTTTCTTTGTCGGAACTGTCTTATGGATCAGATCATGGTGACAATCAACAGCGCCACGATATTGATGATCTTGATCAGCGGGTTGATCGCGGGACCGGCCGTATCTTTGTACGGGTCACCCACGGTGTCGCCAGTCACGGCAGCAGCGTGGGCGTCGGTGCCCTTGCCGCCCAAATTACCGTCCTCGATGTACTTCTTGGCGTTATCCCATGCGCCACCGCCGGTGGTCATGGAAATGGCCAGGAACAGGCCGGTCACGATCGTGCCTACCAGCAAACCACCCAGGGCTTGTGGGCCCAGCAATTTGCCGACAATGATCGGAACCAGCAGGGGCAGCAGTGACGGGATGATCATTTCCTTGATGGCCGCCCTGGTCAGCAGATCCACCGCGCGGGAGTAGTCCGGTTTGGTGGTGCCTTCCATGATGCCGTCGATTTCGCGGAACTGGCGACGCACTTCTTCGACTACGGAACTGGCGGCACGCCCCACTGCTTCCATCGCCAGAGCGGCAAACAGAAACGGCACCAGGCCACCGAGAAACAAGCCGATGATGACGAGGTGATTGGAAAGATCGAATGTCAGGTCAGAAAATCCGGCTTTCTCAAGACTGTTCACATAGTCTGCAAACAATACCAGGGCAGCCAGTCCAGCCGAACCGATGGCATAGCCCTTGGTTACGGCCTTGGTCGTGTTACCCACGGCATCCAGCGCGTCGGTCGTCTTGCGCACGTCCGGAGGTAGTTCAGCCATTTCAGCGATACCGCCAGCGTTGTCGGTGATGGGACCAAATGCATCCAGCGCGACGATCATGCCGGTCATCGACAACATCGAAGTCGCTGCGATGGCGATACCATACAGACCAGCCAGTTCATGTGCGCCCCAAATTGAGGCACAAACTGCGATCACTGGCAAAGCGGTCGCTTTCATGGAAACACCCAGGCCGGCAATGATGTTGGTTGCATGGCCCGTTGTAGACGCGGCCGCGATCTTTTTCACCGGGCTGAAATCCGTACCAGTGTAATACTCGGTGATCACTACCATGGCAGCGGTCAGCGCCAGCCCGATCAGGGCAGCGTAGTAAAGATTCATGGAATCCTCACCCATCATGGACAGGGTGGCGGGGTAGAAGGCGATAGCAGCCAGTACGCCTGAGGCAATCACACCTTTGTACAGGGCGCTCATGATCTTGCCGCCTTCCTTGGTACCAACAACAAAGGTACCGAGAACGGAAGCGATGATGGACAGGCCGCCGAGCACCATCGGGTAAATCACCGCGTTCGGCCCCAAAGCGCTTGCGGTCAGGCTGCCCAGCAACATGGTTGCTACCAGAGTTACCGCATAGGTTTCAAAAAGGTCAGCCGCCATGCCGGCGCAGTCTCCCACGTTGTCACCCACGTTGTCGGCGATCACGGCCGGGTTGCGCGGATCATCTTCAGGGATACCGGCTTCCACCTTGCCCACCAGGTCTGCGCCCACATCAGCGCCCTTGGTAAAAATTCCGCCACCCAGCCGCGCGAAGATCGAGATCAGTGAGCCACCGAATGCCAGGCCAACCAGGGCGTGAATCGTATCTTCCTGGTTAAACCCCATGCTTTGCAGTGCAGCAAAGTAGCCGGCGACACCCAGCAGACCCAGGCCTACAACCAGCATGCCGGTTATTGCGCCACCGCGAAAGGCGATTTTCAGAGCCGGGCTGACACCGCCGCGCGCCGCCTCGGCTGTACGCACATTGGCGCGCACCGAAACGAACATGCCGATGTAACCGGCCAGTGAAGATAATAAGGCGCCAATCGCAAAACCGATGGCTGTGGCCCAGTTAAGCGCCCATCCAACGACAATGAACAGCACCACACCAACCACAGCGATGGTGCCGTATTGCCGGTTCATATAAGCCTTTGCGCCTTCCTGAATGGCGGCAGCAATGCCCTGCATTTTTTCATTACCCGCAGGCTTTCCCAGCACCCAGGTCGTGGTCAGCAGACCGTAAATTATGGCCAACATTGCCGAACCAAGCGCCAGCCAAAGCGCCATCTCATTAGTCATTTGATTCTCCTCACTAATCCCGGAAAAATTCTGTTGCTATTTATCGAATTAACCGCTTCGATAGCACGGAAATTACTGGCGGCTCCAGGGGACGCGCCAAAGCCGCCGTATCTTAGCAAATTTTGCTGCTTGCCGCTGCCTGTTGATTCAACAAAACGCGAGAAAAATCAAACATCAAACTCAGGTAGCGTTTTCCTGACCAGCACATTGTGCAGCCGCACATATTTCGGCAGCCCGTCACGGTCATAGGGAGGATAGTCTTCTCCGCGGATCAGAGGGCCCAGGTAGCGCCTGGCAGCTGGCGTAATTCCGAATCCGTCCGCCGTGATGTAGCTCTTCGGCATCATTTTCTCGCGATTGGCGACCCGGCCCAGGGCGGCTTCACCGATTTTCCAGCGATAGGGGTTGTTTGACACACGCTTGATGACCGGCATGACGCCACTCTTACCTTCCAGGGCAAATTTGACGGCGGCTGCGCCAACTGCATATGCCTGGTCGACATCTGTTTTCGCGGCCACGTGGCGGGCAGAGCGCTGCAGGTAATCAGACACTGCCCAATGGTACTTGTAGCCCAGCCTGGACCTGACGATTTCTGCAACTACCGGCGCCACACCGCCCAGTTGTGCATGACCGAAGGCATCCCGCGTTCCTGTTTCGGCCAGGAACTTACCACGGGAATTGCGCACGCCCTCGGACACGACAATGGAGCAGTAACCGTAATTCTCGACCGCGTATTTGACCTTTTTGAGGAATTCGCGTTGTTTGAAGGGCACTTCCGGGAACAGGATGATGTGCGGTGGGTCGCCCTCCTCCCTGGCCACCAGCCCACCAGCCGCGGCAATCCAGCCAGCGTGACGGCCCATTACTTCCAGAATGAATACTTTGGTCGAACTCGAAGCCATCGACTCAACATCCAGGCTGGCTTCCATGATGGACACGGCTACGTACTTTGCCACCGATCCAAAACCCGGGCAGCTGTCCGTCACCGGAAGATCGTTGTCAATCGTTTTTGGCACGCCAATGCATTGCACCGGGAAACCCAGCTTCTTACTGATCTGGGAGACTTTGTACGCGGTGTCTGCTGAATCGCCACCACCGTTGTACAGGAAATACCCGATGTCATGCGCCTTCAGGACTTCAATCAACCTTTCGTATTCCCGCCTGCTCTCCTCGATGCTCCTGAGCTTGTATCGGCAGGATCCGAATGCACCACCGGGTGTATGGCGCAGGGCCGTGATGTTTGCCTTGTTCTCTTTCGAGGTGTCTATCAACTCTTCGCGCAAGATACCCATGATTCCGTCTTTTCCGGCGTATACCTTGCCGATCCTGTCGCGGTTCGCACGCGCCGTCTCGATCACGCCGCAGGCCGTTGCGTTAATTACTGGAGTAACACCGCCTGATTGTGCATAGAGAATGTTTTTCTTCATGGTTAAAAAGCTCTGGTAAAGGCTCCAAAATCGCATTGACTTGCGAAAGACGAGCGGTTAGCGTTAGCGCCATATTCTAGTTGACGTGGAGCATCCTATGCGAATTGTATTGCTCGGTGCACCGGGGTCAGGAAAAGGAACTCAGGCAGCGCTCCTGGTGGAGCAGTTGAAGCTGCCTCATATTTCCACCGGCGCATTGTTGCGGTCTGCCGTCGAGGCGGGCACTGAACTCGGCCTCAAAGCCAAGATCATTATGGATCGGGGCGAGTTCGTATCGGACGACATCATGTTGAAACTGATCGAGGAACGCCTGTCCCAGTTCGACGCAATCCCCGGCTTCATCCTGGACGGCTACCCACGCAATATCGCCCAGGCCGAGGCGCTGGATGGTTTGCTGACCCGCCTGGAACGACCGCTGGACGAGGCTCTGCAAATTGACGTCGACATTGAAAAGATGATCGAGCGCATTGCCCTGCGTGCTTCCGAAGAAGGCCGTAGCGATGACAGTGAAGAAGTCGCCCGTAAGCGTATGCAGGTTTACGCGGAGCAGACTGCTCCGGTAGTTGATTACTATGCTGACAAAGGAGTGCTTTCCAGGGTTCTGGGTATGGGATCCGTAGAAGACGTGTTTTCTCGCATCATGGGTGTGTTGCAGATACGCTCATATTCCTGAGGCTCACTCCGACCCGGGATTGACACATCGGCCCCAATAAAGCGGCTGAGGAGCAGAAATGGGATCCATCCTGGCCAGACTCATCGATATTCTCCGCCTGCGCTCCGGCCCCCAGGACATGCCTGCTGGCTGGAACCTGGCGATCGTATTGATTCTGGCCTACATCGCACAGGGCTTTTTTATCGACCAGATCCTCGCTGACGGCGAGGCCGCCCCGCGCAGTCTGCTGGCGATCACAGTTCAGTTCCTGACCATTGCAGTACTTCTGAATATCAAGAAATTCACCGGCCGCTTGGCCCAAACCCTGTCCACACTCGCGGGCACCGGCTTGATTTTTGGCTTTCTTTCCATTCTTCTTGTCTCCCAGGCCGAGCCGGAACAGAACCAGCCCGGGCTGGCCATGATCTGGTTTGCCGTGTTCCTTTGGAGCCTGGCGGTGGATGCCCATATTTACCGTCACGCACTGTCAATTACAATGAGCCTTGGCGTCCTCGTGGCTGTTATGATTTTTTCAGTCAATTTCATCCTTATTGAAGCCGTTTTTGGGTAGAGCGAATATGCATATTCACATCCTCGGCGCCTGTGGCACCTTCATGGGTGGTGTGGCCCTGTTGGCCAAGCGTGCCGGCCACCGCGTTTCCGGCTCAGACCAGCACACCTATCCGCCCATGAGCACCCAACTGGAATCGGAAGGCATCGAACTGTTTGAGGGATATGCAACAGAACAGCTTGAGCCCGCACCCGACCTGGTGGTGATCGGCAATGCGCTGAGCAGAGGAAATCCGGCAGTCGAATACGTATTGAACTCGGGTATCGAGTACACGTCCGGGCCTCGCTGGCTGGGCGAAAACTACCTGCGCGACAAATCAGTCATTGCAGTGGCCGGCACGCATGGCAAGACGAGCACTGCCAGCATGGTGGCCTGGATGCTGGAGCAGGCGGGAAGGAAACCGGGTTTTCTGATCGGTGGCGTGCCAAACGACTTCGGCCAATCTGCGCGGGACGGTGAGCAGATTTTCGTCGTCGAGGCTGACGAATACGACACGGCATTCTTCGACAAGCGGGCAAAATTTGTTCATTACCGGCCCGATGTGGTGATCCTCAACAACCTGGAGTTTGACCACGCAGACATCTATCCCGACCTGAAGTCCATCCAGACTCAGTTCCACCACCTGGTTCGTACCATCCCCGGCAACGGCGTCATCGTCAGCAATGCCCAGGATCTCAATCTCGAAGCCGTTCTTGATCAAGGCTGCTGGAGCGAACTACTTCGCTTTTCACTGCAGGAAGGGGCGGACTGGCAGGTGGAACTGCTGGCGCCGGATGGCGGCCAACTCTCATTTTCATTTTCGGGTGAATCAATCGGCAGCATCAGCTGGGGCCTGTGCGGCAGGCACAATGCGATGAATGCCTGTGCCGCGCTGGCGGCCTGCGTGGCTGCCGGCCTCGAACCGCGCGAAGCACTGCAGGGCCTGTCTACATTCTCAGGCGTTAAACGCCGCATGGAGCTTTTGTCGACCTTCCATGACATCCATGTCTACGATGATTTCGCCCATCACCCGACCGCCATTCGCCTTACGCTGGAGGGGCTGCGCCGGAACGTTGGCAACGCGCGCGTTCTGGTGGCGCTCGAACCGCGCAGCAACACCATGCGTGCCGGCCACCATATTGGCGAACTGGGCCCTGCGCTGGTGGCTGCTGATTATGTCTGGCTGATGGCCGGCGGGGGCATCGACTGGGACCCGCAGGTGGCGCTTCGGCCGCTGGAGGGCCGCGGCAGAGTCGTGACCCGAAGCGAAGACCTCTTGCAGCAGATGCTGGATACGGTAAACACGGGGGATCACGTTGTATTCATGAGCAATGGCGGCTTCGATTCAGCGCCCTCGCGGTTCTGTGAGCTCCTGCAAAGCCATGAATAGCGCTGAGATTCCACTGTTTCCGCTACGCACGGTCCTGTTTCCCGGGGGCAACCTGCCCTTGCGGATATTCGAGCAACGCTACCTGTCAATGATCCGCGAATGCGCCATAAACGACTCCGGTTTCGGCGTTTGCCTGATCAAGGAGGGCGAGGAGGCCATCGCCCCGGTCAAGCCGGTGCAGATCGGTACGCTCGCCCGGATTGTCGACTGGTTTACCCTGGAAGACGGCCTGCTGGCCGTATCTACCGTGGGCACCCTCCGTTTTATCACTGAACATATCAGGAAACAGGAAGATGGCCTGTTCATCGGACAGGTTCGCTGGCTGCCCGAGCCCGCCTCCTGCCCGGTCCCGGAATCTCATTCGGTATTGAGCGGAGTGTTGGGCCGTTTTATGGAGAAAGTGGGAGCGGAATACCCCGAGTACACTCCGGCTCATCTGCAGGATGCAGTATGGGTAGGCTACCGCCTGACCGAATTGCTCCCCCTGCCGGCCATTGAAAAGCAACACCTGTTGGAAATGTCGGATCCAGTCGATCGCCTGCAAACTCTGGTCGAAATCCTGCCACGGTTTCAGTCAGCCTGATTCTTGTCCTGGAGTTCCTCGCGCAACAACAGGAGATTTCCCTGCTCGAGCTTCTGGTCAAGCACTTTCAGGACTTCGCGCATGGGGCGCATTTCCGGGGCGCCCAGGGGTACTGACCTCCAGTAACTGAACAAGCCGAAACGCTGGATGAGTTTCTCTTCAGAC
>DAOWGA010000301.1 GCA_030637665.1 Lysobacterales bacterium
CGCCCCTGGGCAAGCCCGGCGAAGAATTCGAGGTGGAAATCTACTATCAGCGCGAATTGAAATGGAGCCGGGTGATGGCGCCCTGCCGGGTGGTCGATGAGGTGTTTTGGAACCCACCGCGCAGACGCCAGACACCCCCCGCGGACTTTTAATCTGTAGGAGGCCGCCATGCGGCCGATATCGCACAAATTCCTGATTGTAGGAGGCCGCCATGCGGCCGATATCGCGGGCATGGCCCGCTCCCACAGGGCGAAAAAGGTACCATATCTAAACAGATATATTTCGGCCGCATGGCGGCCTCCTACATAACATGAGCAAGCGTGCTGCCCATTATCTTGACCTCCTGCTTCGGCCAAAGTCTATAGCCGTCGTAGGCGCCAGCGAGCGCCCGGGCTCGGTCGGGCTGCAGACCATGGAAAACCTGTTGACTGGTCGTTTCGAAGGCAAGCTGTATGCCGTCAACCCGGGCTCTGACTCGATATGCGGTGTTCCCTGCTTCCCGGACCTTTCAGCCCTGCCTGAAACCGTCGAACACGTGGTGCTGACCGTGGGCGATACACGTATCGAGGCTGCCCTCGACGATGTCATTGCCCATGGCGCCCGCGCGGCCACCATGATGTCCAGCCTGGTGCTGGAAGATGACGAAGAACCGTTGCTGCGCGAACGTGTAGCAGCAAAGATCTCAGCTTCCGGCCTGCTCGTCTGCGGCGCCAACGGGATGGGTTTTTACAATTGTGCCGATGGCGTATGGGTGTGCGGTTTTGATACCCGCCAAAATCACCTGCGTGGTGGCAATGTCACCCTGATCAGCCATTCCGGCTCCGGCATGTCGGGCATCATTGACTGCGAGGAACGCATTGACTTCAACCTGGCCGTATCGACCGGCCAGGAACTTTGCATCACCATGGACCAGTACATGGACTATGCGCTGGACCAGCCCGAAACCCGGGTGATCGGCCTGTTTATGGAATCAGCAAGAAACCCGGATGGAATGAAGGCTGCGTTCAGGAAAGCGAACGAAAAAGGCGTACCCGTGGTCGTGCTGAAGGTCGGGCGCACTGAACTGTCCGCCCGGCTGGCCGTATCCCATTCCGGCGCCATTGCCGGGCGTGATGATGCCTACCAAGCCCTGTTCGACCGTTACGGCGTGCAGCGAGTCGACGACATGGACGAACTGACCACCGCCCTGATCATGTTCGCCCAGCCCCACGCAGTGGCCGCTGGCGGCCTGGTCGCCATTCACGATTCGGGTGGCGAACGCCAACTGCTGATCGATCTGGCCGCCAGCATGAATGTTCCGCTGGCGCATATCGAGCCACATACCGTGGCCCGTCTGGAGGAAATGCTCGACCCGGGGCTGCCGCCGGTCAACCCGCTGGATGCCTGGGGCGCCGGTGGGCCCGCTTCCGACCGTATCATGGAAGACTGCCTGGCCGCGCTGATGTCAGACCCCAACGCAGCCATGGGCGCCGTGGTTCATGACCGGGCGCCGCTGAGCGTCATCTACCGGGAATATTTCGATTACATGCGTCAGGGTCATGCAGCCTCCGGCAAACCGGTTTTCCTGGTGGCCAACCGCCAGGGCACGGGCAGTGATCCGGCTGTGATATCCGTCACGCGGGAAGGATTCCCGGTGCTCGATGGTTTGCGTTCTTTCCTCACCGGAGTGCGTTGCCTGCTGGACTACCGCGATTTTCATTCACGGGCGCTTGATGAACTGCAAGAACCGGATGACTCCATCGTCTCCAGGTGGAAAACCAGGCTCAGAACGGGTGACACCCTGGATGAATACGAATCCAGCCAATTGCTGGGCGATTTCGGATTCCCAATCAGCCCCGCCCGCCTGGCGAACAGCGAGTCCGAACTGCTTTCCGCCAGTGCGGAGCTGACCTTCCCTGTGGCCCTGAAAACCGCTGAACCCGGAATTTTTCACAAAACCGACTGCAACGGGGTCGTGCTTGGTATTGAAGATGAAAATCAACTCCTGGCCGCCTATCGCGATCTTGCGGATCGTCTCGGGAACAGGGTCATGCTCTCACCCATGGTAAACGTCACCGGCGTAGAACTGGTCATCGGCATGGTTCGAGACGAACAATTCGGGCCGCTGGTGATGCTCGGTTTCGGTGGCATCAACGTGGAAACCATCCGCGACGTGGTTTGCGCTCTGCCCCCGTTCGGAAAGTCCACCGCCAGGCGATTGCTGGACACGCTGCAACTGCGTTCGCTGCTTGACGGTCTGCGCAACCGGCCCGCCGTGGACATCGATGCCTACTGTGAAGCAGCCGAGCGATTTTCAATAATGGCCTCGAGTCTGGGCGGGTACATCGATGAAATCGACGTAAATCCCGTGATCGTGTCCTCCGGCGGGTGCATAGCGGTAGATGCGCTGGTTGTAGGCCGGGACCGCAGAGCCGGAATATCGTGATAATGTAAGCACCCATGGGCTTCACAACCATCATTTACGAGACCGAGGGCCCGCTGGCCTGGATCACGCTGAACCGGCCCGACAAGCTCAACGCGATCAGCAAGCCGATGGTGGCCGAGCTCAACGCCGCACTGGACCTGGCGCTGCAAGATGAGCAGGTTCGGGTCATCCTGATCAAAGGTGAAGGCCGCGCGTTTTCCGCCGGTTTCGACCTGGAACTGGACTCCGATTCAAAACTGACGCCCGAGCAGGAACTCGGAGCACTGAAGCAGGAACTTTACACGGACTTTGACCTGATCATGCGCTTCTGGGACAGCCCCAAGCCCACCATTGCGGCCGTGCACACCTACTGCCTTGGTGGCGCGCTTGAAATCGCCATCGCCTGCGACCTCACGCTGGCTGCCACGGGCTGCCGTTTCGGGGAACCCGAAGTAAAATTCGGCAGCGGCATCGTCGCCCTCTTGTTACCCTATGTCTGCGGCCCGAAACGGGCCAAGGAAATGCTGCTCACCGGCAACGACCACATCAGCTCGGAGCAAGCGGAAGCCTGGGGTCTGGTCAACCGGGTGGTTGCAGCAGCAGACCTGGTGGACGAAGCACGCTCAGTGGCTCGCGAAATCGCCGGCAACGACCAGTTGGCGGTGCGCCTGACCAAGCAGGCCGTGAACCGCTGCTACGAAATCGGCCGCATGCGCGAAGCTTTGAAACAGGCGCTGGAATTGAATATCGTGATCGAAAGCACCGAAACAGAGGAATCGAGAACTTTCAACGAGATACTCAAAAAAGAAGGCGCCAAGGCCGCCTTTGCATGGCGCGACAGGCGGCAAAGCCATTAATCTGAACAGGTAATAAAAACATGGCATCTGAAAACCTCAGGCAGGAACTCGACCGTTATCTTGAACAACACCCGGACACGCGTTTTCTGGAACCCCTGATGCCCGATATCAACGGCATTCTGCGCGGCAAACGCGTGGGTGCAGAGGATTTTGGCAAAGCTTTCGGCAACGGCCTGAATTTCTGCGGCGCCACAACACTGATGGATACCCATGGCAACACACCGGAATCCATTCCCTACGGAGCCAACGACGGTGACCCGGACATCATGGCCATGGCAGTGCCCGGAACAATGGCGCCGGTGCCCTGGGCCAAGGCGCCGACCGGGCAATTTCTGCTGGAAGGGGTTAATCTCGACGGCAGCCCCTACCCCTGGGACCCGCGTACGATTCTGCGCAATGCCATGCAGCCCCTGTATGACCTGGGATTGAACCCGGTACTGGCCACCGAACTGGAGTTCTACCTGGTTGAACACGACGGTGAAAAATTCATTCCCCTGGTTCCCAGGATTCCGGGCTCCGACCTGCCTCAGGGTGGGCCCCAGTATGCAATGGTGGAGGATCTCTACGAGTTCGATGACTTTATCAATGACCTGATCGACATCTGCGAAGAGCAGAACATTCCGTCCGGCGCCGCACTTTCGGAATATTCCCCGGGTCAATTCGAAGTGAACCTGCATCACGTTGACGACCCGGTGCTCGCTTGTGATCATGCAGTGCTTCTGAAACGCGCAGTAAAGGCTGCTGCAATAAGAAACGGCATGGCCGCCACTTTCATGGCCAAACCTTTCGCGAACATATCCGGCAATGTCCTGCACATCTATGTCAGCCTTCTGGATGACGACGGCAACAATGTCTTTGCCGGCTCAAGCAAAGATGGCGAATTTTCAGATACTCTGCGCCACGCCATTGGCGGACTGGGTCAAATGATGGACGAGTGCACAGCCATTTTTGCACCGAATGCCAATTCCTACCGGCGCTTCGCGCCTAATGCCTATGTGCCATCAACCCCGAGCTGGGGTGAGAATCACCGATGTGTGGCCCTGAGAATTCCGCTGTCATCAGCCGCCAACAAGCGTGTCGAACACCGGGTTGCCGGCGCCGACTCCAACCCTTACCTGGTCGTCGCCTCGGTACTGGCAGGCATTCATCATGGAATTACCAGCAAATGTGAACCCGGCATAATGGTGCCCGAAGGCGCGTTACTCGAACACGTGGTGACACTGCCCATTCGCTGGCCGGTCGCTCTGGACGCCTTCGATGCCGGAACCATTTTGCCGGGCTACCTCGGTGAGGAATACCACAAGCTGTTCTCGTTGTGCCGGCGTGAGGAAGAAGATCGATTTAATTCCCAGATACCATCCAAGGATTTTCAGTGGTATATGCGGGCTGTATGAAAAAATCTTATATTCAGGGATTAGACAAACATCATGAATGAACAGGTACCTGGCAGTTTCAAGGCTTTCCGGATTCACAACGATGACGATGGCTACCGGGCCGGCATCGAGTCCATTTCGCTGGAAGATCTGAGCGAAGGTGACGTCGTCATCAAGGTCCATTTTTCCGGTATCAACTTCAAGGACGCATTGGCCGGCACCGGCAAGGGCAAAATCCTGCGCAGTTTTCCATTGAATGGCGGCATCGATGCAGCAGGCACGGTGGTTTCGTCCGCATCCGAACGATTTAGACCCGGTGATGAAGTCCTGGTCACCGGCAGCGGCTTGTCTGAAACCCGCGATGGTGGTTATTCAGAATACTTGCGGATGGACAGCACCTGGTTGGTACCACTACCCTCCGGCCTGAGCATGCTCGAGGCCATGACGCTGGGCACCGCCGGATTTACCGCCGCCATGTCGCTCTACCGGATGGAAATCAACGGCCAGAAACCCGAACAAGGCCCGATAGTTGTCACCGGCGCCACCGGCGGTGTGGGCAGCATCGCAATCGACATCTTCTCGACCGCCGGCTACGAGGTTCAGGCAATTTCCGGCAAAACGGAGCAGTTCGGCTGGCTGGAGAGTCTCGGCGCAAGCCAGTGTTTCTCCCGGCACGATCTGGAATGGGGTAAACGGCCGCTGGAAAGCGCCCGCTGGGCAGGTTGTGTCGACAGCGTGGGCGGAGAAATGCTCAGCGGAATCACCGCGGCGATCAAGCCATGGGGAAACATCGCCAGTTGTGGCCTGGCTGGCGGCATCAGCCTGAACACGACTGTGCTGCCGTTCATCATCCGGGGTGTCAGCCTGTTGGGCATCGACTCCCCGATGTGCCCTTATTCAATCCGCGAGGAAATCTGGCCACGCCTGGCGGGCGCATGGAAACCGCGCCACCTGGATAAAATCTGCCATGAGCAGGTCGCCCTGGATGGAATGGCAGAAATATTCAGCCGCATCCTGTCCGGCCAGTCACTCGGCCGCGTCGTGGTAAAACTGTAGGAGGCCGCCACGTGGGCGAATGTAGGAGGCTGCCACGCGGGCGAATGTAGGAGGCCGCCATGCGGGCGAATTTGATTTTCGATTTTTTAATTTCGCCCGCATGGCGGCCTCCTACAGC
>DAOWGA010000066.1 GCA_030637665.1 Lysobacterales bacterium
GAGGCAGGTTGCGCGTTTTCTTGTTCCTCGGTTTGGGAATAGAAATATGCGCCCCCCAGGATCAGTCCAGTTCCAAAAGTGGGGCTTGATGTCGGTATGGGAACAAGTAGCAGATTTTCGGGCTTTTTGCTCAGAAATTTAAACCGGGTGTATTCCTCAGTCAGGTCGGGAATAGCCTCAACAGGCAGGTCAGTAGAGACAGGGTGCTCTTCGGGTGCTCCGTCATCCGGGCCAGCGAGAGAAATGGCAGGACTAATGCACGCCAGTGTGGCAATTAATGTAGTAAAACGATTCACAATACACATCTCAATACATCTTGCGACGTGATGCAAGGAATCGGAACTTCGCATCAGCGAAATACGAAGTTCCTGTTGATCCAAATCATGAGCTGGCGTCAGGGAGATCGCCTGTCAATTACTTCCCTGCGGCTGCCTGTTTGAATAGAAATGCCTCGACTGCGGCTTTTGACTCGGGCCGCAGCTTGCTAATGCCATCGTAGGGCACCCCGCGAGCAGGGGTTCACTTTCAGCACCATTTGGCTGACATCACCACTGACCGGAACATGCATTCGCCTGCGGTTTGGGTTATGCTTTTCTTTTTCAGATAAGCTCGCTGCGCTCGCAGCCAAGGAAATGAAATGACGTATAAAATCGCCGCGTTTATTCTGGCGCTATTGTTCGCTTTGCCGGTCGCCGGAGACGTGCTGAAGGATGTTGATCGCATGCTCTGTGTGCCGGGACCGGTTTCCCATTGTGTGGCCGGTGAAGCTTGCAGCTTCGAGGCTCCCGAGGACGAGTTTATTCCGAAATTCATTGAGGTGGACCTGAAACGCAAGACCCTGGCCTCCACAGGGGCCAGCGGAGAAGACCGCTCCACGTCAATTCAGAATCAGACCCGTGAAGCGGGTTACATTTTCCTGCAGGGTGTAGAGAATGGTCGTACCTTCAGCATGGTGATATCCGAAATCACGGGAGACTTGACCTTTGTGGTCGCTACCGATGGCGAAACCGCGAGCATGTTCGGCGACTGCACGCCAGACTGAGCCAAATGAACCTGAATAATTACCGGAGTTAAGAATCTCATGTTTGCAAGATCAGTTATTTTATTGATGACTTGCCTCGTGGCCATACCGGCTGCGATGGCCCAGGCGACAAGCCTTTCCACGAGCATGAATGTCCATGTCTTTCCCAGTCAGGGCCAGGACGAAGTCCAGCAATCCATGGACGAGGCGGAGTGCTTCAACTGGGCTGCAGACCGCACCGGCACCGACCCGTTTCGGCTCTCCCAGCAGGCCGCCGACCAGATGGCCGCATCCGAACAGGCCATGGCGCAAGCGCAATCTGCCGGCCAGGGCTCCACAGGCAGAGCTGCAGCCGGTGGCGCCGTAGCGGGTGGGGTGATTGGTGGTGTTTTCGGCAGCAGCTCACGCAGCGGCTGGAAGGGCGCGGCCGCAGGTGCCGCCACCGGCGCGGTCATTGGAAATTCCCGCAAGCGCGGTGCGCAGGCTCAGGCCACCGAGCAGGTCGCAGCGGAGTCGGCCCAGGCCCAGGCCGCCACCCAGGCGCAAATGGATGATTTCAAGGTGGCTTTCAGCACCTGCCTCGAGGCCAAGGACTATATCGCCAGGTTTTAGCCTGAAAGCAGCTTTTTCCAGGGCCTAGTTGGATTTTGCTGCTGCAGAGCGACTTTTTGGCGGCGGTGTGTAGGTATATTTTGTGCCGGTTATGGATTCAACGTTTGTATTGAATTTGGTCCGGCGCACCTGATGCTCTTTCTGCCACACATCCACCCTTGCCAGGAAGTCAGTGTGTCCCAATTCGGTTTCAGGTTGCCTGTTGATGGCTCTTTTGAGCACAGAAATGGAATCATTAGCAAAGCGGTCTGTCCATTGCCCGGAGAGGATAGCATTCTTCCGTTTCCTGGCCAGAGCACTTCTTTGGCCCCCCCACCAGACGATAATTGCCCCACTCGCTGCTAAAACAATGAGGAAATAAATGTATCCCATGATCTTTGCCCTTCTTCTGACCCGGGTCCGGACATCTTATAGAGATGAATCGGAACCGGACACCCAGCTGAATTCACGTCATCCTGCGTGACAAAACTGGCCAAGACATACAAAATCCATTTGATCCATGTCAAAACAACCGGTCCTTGCCTGGACCAGAAAGAGCTTTTACCCCCCCGATAAATTCCCTGTACCTATCTGACGAGATGGTGTCAGATTCTTATTTGCCCGCGGCCATTCCTGTAGGAATTACAGGCAACGCTTATGCATGCGAAGTCCTGATATTGCCACTAAAGCACTTGAATAATATTATTTATCTAGCTGTAATTCAAGACTTAAGTACAATTAAGTCCAGGAGTCTGTGTTGAGAACCGGAAGAATCCGAACCAATTCATGCGTGTAACGCCGTTAATTGCGATAGGCCTTGCGCCTGATCGTCATCGGTCCCCAATGGGCGTAAGCCAGAGCTTTACGCTCCAGTGCGGGATCAGTTTTCGTCTCCAGAATCATTTCGCTTGTGGAAATACGGCGAAATTGCCGGGGCTCCAGGTCGGATTGCAACACCACCACCCGGTCACCTTCCATATAGGCCTGAAGGGCGTTGAATTGCATCATGGCGCGCCCGGCGCCGGCAGCATACTCAGGCCGGGTCAGGTCACGGCCAATGGCCGGGTGGTCACTGTTGACCCCGATCAGTGACAGCAGCGTAGGCGCCATGTCTATCTGGCTGCTGATGCCGGGAATACGCCTGGGTTCGATCGTGGCGCCGAGAATGACGCCTGGAATGTGAAATCTGTCTACAGGAACCAACTGGTTGCCGTATACGCGCGAATTGTGGTCGGCAATGACGAGGAAAACCGTATTTTCCCAGTAACCGGACTGGCGGGCCGTATCAAAAAAGCGGCCCAGTGCATAATCTGCGTACTTGATCGCCGTTTCTCTTGGCCCATCCGGGCCTGTTTCCGGTGTCACGCGGTTTGCCGGTATTTCAAAGGGATCGTGGTTGCTGGAAGTGAAGACCAGGCTGAAAAATAGTTGTTCCCCGGCATCGCTAAAGACTTCGTGGGCACGGTTGAACAGGTCTTCGTCTGAAACGCCCCAGGAAGCGAGAAATTCAGGTTGATCGTAGTTGTTCTTATCGATGACGGTCTGGAAGCCGTTGTTCAGGAAGAAGCGCTTCATGTTGTCGAAATGTGCTTCGCCTCCATAAATGAAGCTGGTCTGGTAGCCCTGGCTTTCCAGCAGGCTGGACAACGTGAAGAAATTGGATTGGGTTTCAGCAAGTTTAACCACGCTAAGCTGCGGCGTCGGCGTGAAGCCGGTAAGTATGGCTTCGATACCCCTGGC
>DAOWGA010000325.1 GCA_030637665.1 Lysobacterales bacterium
AAAAAATCAACGAACGGCTGCCACTGGTGCGGGAACTGGCCACCGCGTACGTCGGTCATGATCCGGTCACGGACCCGGTTCCGGTGCGCCCGGTCATCCATTTCATGATGGGCGGCATCGATGCCAACATCAACGGTGAAGCCCCCATGCCCGGCCTGTACGCCATCGGCGAGACGGCCTGCTCCGGTCTGCACGGCGCCAACCGGCTGGGTTCCAATTCCCTGACCGATTTACTGGTTTCCGGCAAGCAGGCGGCCCAGCATGCTACCGCCTATGCGAAGGAGACCGGAAAAAGCGCTGATGATACTGACATTGCCAGCCAGGCGGAAGCCATTGTGGCCGGCGTGCGCGAACTGATGCTGCAAAGTGGCGGAGACGAGTCCATATCCGGCATCCGGCGGGAAATGCGGAGCACCCTGGAAGAAGGCGCCGGCATCTACCGCGATGAAGAGGGCGCCGTTGCCTCCTGCGAAAAAATAGCAGAACTTAGTGAGCGCTACGGCGGCATCGAAATCAATGACAAGAGCAACGTGTTCAATACCGACCTGCAGCAAGCGCTGGAATTGCGTAACCTGCTCGATGTCGCCGAAACCGTTGTCGAAGCGTCGCTGGAACGCCGCGAATCCAGGGGCGCGCACCAGCGTCTCGACTACGCGGAACGCGATGACGTGAACTTCCTGAAGCACTCACTGGCCTTCCGCCAGGCTGAAGGCAGGCCACGCATCGATTGGTCGGAAGTGACCATCACGCGATCAAAACCGGGCGTGCGCGATTACTCAGGGGACAAAGACAAATGAGTAAACGTCAAATCGAACTTGAAGTGATGCGCTACGATCCCGAGAAGGACGAAGCACCCTGGTTCCAGAATTACGAAGTGCCCTGTGAAGAAGACTGGGCCATCCTGGACGCCATTAACTACGTAAAAGAGAACATCGACACCACGCTGAGCTACCGCTGGTCCTGCCATATGATGGTCTGCGGCAGCTGCGGCATGATGGTTAACGGTGAACCCAGCCTGACCTGTAAAACCTTTATCCGCGACCTGCCGGACAAGGTGCGCATCGAACCTCTGGAGAACTTCCCGATTGAGCGTGACCTGGTGGTTGTGCTCGACAACGTGATGGAGAAGCTGCAGACGGCGCAACCCTATATCATCCGCAAGGATCCCCCTCCTTCAGACGACAAGGAATACACGCAGTCGCGCGCTGCGCTCTACAAGTTCAAGCAGTACACCATGTGCATTAACTGCATGTGCTGTTACGCTGCCTGCCCGCAATACGGGCTGGATCAGAGCTTTATCGGGCCGGCGGCCCTCGCCCTTGCGCACCGTTACAACCTGGATTCACGCGACCAGGGCAAAGCACAGCGCCTGGATATCCTCGCCGACCATGACGGTGTGTGGGACTGCTCCTTTGTCGGCGCCTGCTCCGAGGTCTGCCCGAAAAGCGTCGATCCCGCGGCAGCCATTCAGCAAATGAAAATCGAGGGGGCCAAGGAATTCTGGAAGCAGAAATTATCCGGAGGCAAATCATGAGCCGCCAGCCCTACATCCGGCCAATGTCCAAAACCACCTGGTATATGCGTAACGGCCGTTACAAGGTTTACATGCTGCGTGAAATGACCTGCCTGCTGGTGGGCTTTTACTCATTCCTGGTGATATTCGGCCTTGCAGCCTTGTCTTCAGCGGAGCGCTGGAACGCGTTTCTCGCCTCGCAGCAAAATGCAGCCATGATCGCCTTCCATGGGTTCGCGCTGATCTACTTCCTGATCTACCAGACCTTTGCCTGGTTCGAGCTGGCGCCCAAGGCCATGCCGCTGCAGATCGGGGAGAAGAAGTTGTCCGACTCTTACATCGTCATTGCCCACTACATCGTCTGGGCTGTACTCAGCGCGTTTATTTTCTGGCTGGCAGGAGTATTTTAGTCATGGCTGTTGCAAAAAAAGCTATTGTCTGGGGGCTGTTCGCAGCCGGCGGGACTGTATCGTCGTTCGTTTTCCCTGCCCTGATCACACTGTTTTTTCTGATCGCCGTCGGCACCACGCCCGATGGCCTGCAATATGAAAAAATTCACGAATTTGCGGCCAGTTTTCTTGGCAAAGCATGCCTGTTCATCGTAATCTCTCTCTCTTTGTGGCATGCTGCACATCGCCTGAGGGTCGTATTTCACGATCTTGGGGTGAGGAAAGACAAGGTGGTAGCAAACGCCGTCTACCTGGCTGCCTTTGTCGGCACCGCAATGACGGCGTTTTATTTATTCCTTATTCGCTGAATTTAAACCAGATATAACGGCTACCGGGCCGCCCAAAAATCATATGAATGACGACTCGAGAGCAGTAGCAGAAAGCTATACCTATTCGACAAACGGCTACGCTGACCAGGATTCCCCGCTGTCGGCAGTAAAAGCCAGCCCGCCGATCCCGGAATACCTGCAGGACACCTATTGGTGGGCCTATCTGCACCCCAAATCATTTTATTTCTTCGAGCGCGAGTGGGTTGTCAACCTGATCCTGTGGGGCAACATGAAAAAGCTCACGGATGCAGTGCTGCGCGAGATGAATCCCGGGCCAAACAGCCGCGTGCTGCAGGTTGCCTGTGTCTATGGTGATTTCTCGAACAAGCTGGCCGACCACCTGGAACAAAGCCAGTCCAGGCTGGACCTGGTTGACGTCGCGCCCATCCAGCTGAGCAATGTGAGCAAAAAACTGAGCGCCCAGGACAACGTGTCCTTCCATCACCTGGACTCCAGCAAGCTGAGCTTCCCGGACGCCAGCTACGACGAAACCGTGGTCTTTTTCCTGCTGCACGAACAACCCGAGGAGGTCCGCCGCAAAACCATCGAAGAAGCCATCCGCGTCACCCGCCCGGGCGGCAAGGTCATCTTCGTCGACTACCACGGCCCGAAACGCAGCAACCCCATGCGCTACGTGATGAAACCCATCCTCAGCTTACTGGAACCCTTCGCCCTGGACCTGTGGCGCGAGGAACTGCCTGCTTTCATGCCCGAATCGATCAAACCGGATCAAATCAGCTCCGAATTCTACTTCGGCGGCCTGTACCAGAAAATTGTCCTCCAACTCTAGATTTTGAGGGGAGTTGGTATAACGCAAATTTCAGCAAATTACGCAAATTACGCAAATTAAAAAAAAGAGCAATTTATTGCTTGGTTGTCATGAGCGGAACGGCCGCTCCGCAATTTGATTAATATCGTGATTTGACACTGAAAACAGAGCTCAGCCCATCAGCTGGCACTGCCCCACCTTAAAATGTTTTTAATTTGCGTAATTTGCGTAATTTGCTGAAATTTGCGTTCAAATAATTCACCTCTTAACCCGTTGGCTCAAATG
>DAOWGA010000071.1 GCA_030637665.1 Lysobacterales bacterium
ATGGCTTCGGCAGAAGGGCCAACAAAAATAATGCCCTCATCCCCGCAGCGGGTGACGAATGCCACGTTTTCAGACAAAAAGCCATAACCCGTATGGATTGCGTCTACATCGTTGAGCCGCGCCACCTCGATGATGGCCTCGATATCGAGATAAGGCTTCAGCGGATCATCATCTTCACCTACCTGGTAGGCTTCGTCAGACTTGTAGCGGTGGGAGGAGAAACGGTCTTCATGGGTAAAAATGCTGACCGTGCGAATACCGAGTTCCGCCGCCGCGCGCAGGATGCGAATGGCGATTTCACCGCGGTTGGCGACGAGGATTTTGTTGATTTCCCTGGGCATGCTTTTACCAGCTCGAGTTTACCGTATTTTGTATTTGACCCGTTAACGCCCCTGAACTACAAATCAAAGGTGTTAATGCTTTGAATTAACGCGTTTTGGATTAAGCACCCGTACAGGAAACCTCCTATTTGAATTGATCAAAATCAAGTGGCCGGGGCTATTGATGCCCTAAACTGCACCATTATGCGTGGGCTTGAATTTCTGGTGAAAAAGAACTCTAATTCAATACCTCTGGTTTTGGAAAATTGTAACAGTGAGCAGCATGGCTAGTAAAGAAACAACAATCACAGCGGTTCCTGAGCATACCGTTGAAATTATTACCAATTCAGGCGAGGGTGCACAGAAGTGCGCGCAGATTTTTGGTCAAACATGCGCCAAGATGGGGAATGGCGTTTGGACGGTGGAGATTATTCCTGCCGAGATCGAACCCCCACACCACACCGTGACCAGTACTTCAGGGAACATCATTCGTTTTGGCACAGATAAAGTGACCAACTGGGGAGACCGGTCGAAGCTGGCCATCGCCTTTAATGATCAGGTGCTGCTTTCACGCCACCGGCTTGATTCTTTTGCTGACGATTGCATCATTCTTCATGAAAGTATATGGGAAAACCATGAAGACGAAGCGATCCGTGATGGGTATGCAAAAGCGATGAAAGAAATGTCTTCGAAAAACTATCGCTTCATCAAAGTGCCCATCGAGGAAGAAACTCTCAAAGTTGTAGACAATGCGCAGCATGGAAAGAACATGTTTGCACTGGGTCTGCTGACAGAGATTTACCAGCGCGATCTTTCTATTATTGAGAAGCAGATTGCATATATCTTCCGGACTAAATCGGCCAAAGTAACTGAACTCAATGTCGAGTTGGTGAAGAATGGAATGGCCTGGGCGCGTGAGAACCTGGATTTCCAGTTTATCATTGATTCCGTACCAGCCGAAGAATCACGTGTTGTGATGAACGGTAACCAGGCTTGTGCGCTTGGTGCAATTGCAGCCGGTATGGAAATTTGTGCCATGTATCCCATCACACCGGCAACGTCAGTTTCGCATGAGCTTTGCGACATCATTGAGAGTTACGGTGGCATGGTGCATCAAGCGGAAGATGAAATCGCTGCCGCAGGTGTGGCGCTGGGTGCTTCTTATGGCGGCAAGGTGGCTTTGACCGTGACTTCCGGGCCGGGCCTGGCGCTCAAGACGGAGTTTCTGGCGCTGGCCATCATGGTTGAGATTCCGCTGGTCGTTCTGGATGTTCAGCGTGGCGGGCCATCGACGGGTTTGCCGACCAAAGTGGAGCAGTCTGATTTGTTGGCGGCGCTTTATGGACAACCGGGTGATGCGCCACGCGTTGTGATTGCACCGCGTACGATCGAGGAATGTTTTCATTCCATGATTACCGCGCGCCGAATCGCGGAGACTTTCCGCTGTGTGGTAATCATCCTGACAGACGCCAACCTGGCGACGGGCGTACAGCAATTCACCCGCCCTGATTTTGATGAGCGCTGGCAGGGAGAGCTGATTGATGCCTCACCGGTGCCTGAAGGCTTGCGCCCCTATGACTGGGATCACGATACCGGTATGTCCCGGCGAATTATTCCGGGTACACCAGGTGGCCAGCACACCGTGACGGGGCTGGCCCATGATGAAGAAAGCAGGGTTTCCTATGATCCCGGGAGCAATGAACGTGGCCAGAGGATGCGTAGCCGTAAACTGGCGGTTTTCCAGTCCACGCTGATGCCCCCACCCATATATGGTGATGAGGAAGGTGATCTGCTGGTGGTTGGCTGGGGATCGACCCAGGGCGCCATTGAAGAAGCGGTAGATCGTGCCCGGGCGGAAGGCAGGAAGGTCTCTTCCTGTCAATTAACGTTTCTTTCTCCACTGGAACCCGGCCTGAAAGAAATTTTCAGCAAATTCAGAAAAGTAATGACGGTTGAAATCAATTACTCCGATAACCTGGGTGATCCGTACATCACCGAAGAGACACGCCGCCTGGGCCAGCTATGCTGGGTTCTGCGCGCACATACTCTGGTTGATCTCGACTGCTGGACCAGTGTGCCGGGGCAACCACTCAGGCCAAATGATATATACAATTCCATTATCGAAAATATTGAGAACGGGAGCTCCACATGAGTAGCGTAGCAATTTCCCTGTTGGATCTGGACAGCGAAGAAATCAAGTGCTTCGAAGCGGAAGATTATCAAACCCGTGTCGCTAAATGGTGCGCCGGATGTGGCGACTTTGGCGCCCTGAATGCGGTGAAACGCTTGTTGGCCAAAGAACAACTTCAGCCTGAGAAAATGGCTTTTGTGTCAGGCATCGGTTGTTCCAGCCGCTTCCCTCATTACGTCAACGCCTATGGCTTCCACGGCATTCATGGCCGGGCGCTTCCCATTGCCACGGGTCTGAAACTGGCGCGGCCTGAGCTGGATGTCTTTGTCGTGATGGGTGATGGCGATTGCACTTCCATCGGGGCGGGACACTGGATCCATGCCACGCGCTACAACGCGGACATGACCGTCTTGCTGCTGGATAACGCCATTTACGGTCTGACCAAAAACCAGACATCACCGACCACGCCGCAGGGGTATGCGTCAAACACCTCACCGCGTGGATCGGTATTACCGGCACTCGATCCTTTACAGGCAACACTGGGCATTTCCAATGCATCCTTTGTGGCACAAACGGCAGACTGGGTTCCGGTGCATCTTTACGCTACTTTGCAGGCGGCATATGAGCACCCTGGATTTTCTTTTGTCCGCATTTTGCAACGCTGCCCAAAGTTCACACCTGATGTGTTTCTGGATAATGTCAAAAATCCCGACATTACCGAATTGCTGATACACGAAAACGGAGTGGATGTTCCCAGTCTGGAGAAGCTTTACAAGCATCGCCGGGTTCATGACCCGAAGAATATCGATGACGCGCGCGCCCTGGCGCAACGAACTGACATGCTCCGCCTGGGCATCTTTTTCCGCGACGACAGCTTACCGGTCTATGAAGAAGTCCGGGCCGTACCGCCTGTTTCGGCAGAAGAAAAAATCGTCAGGCTGAACGAGGAGTTTGATCGCTATGGCGTCTGATGAACGAAAGCAAATTGCACTCGATGCCATTAGCTCGCGGAATGAATTGTTTCTTTCTGCAGTGGCTGCGACCGCGGACCAGGTCCGGGGCCTGCTGTCCGGCACGGGCGATGTTGCAGAAGATCAGTCGGTGGCTTTGGGGGCTTTTGCAAAAGGCAGGGTGGATTTTAATCGTTTTTCTTCTTTCACTCCCAAGGTCGCAAAGATCGATGCCGCTGCGGAAGCGCCCATCCGGGCCGCACAGGAAGTGCTGAAATCCCTGTTGGCACAGGGCGATGAACTCTTTGTACTGCACCTTGAAGAAGGCAATAACCTGTCGCGGAAGGTAGGCCGAAGACTGTCACTGATCGGCCGTGCTTTTTCGGCGGCACACGTGATTGATCTGGCCAAGCGTGGCCAATACCAGGAAGAAGAACACGCCGCGATGCTGGAAAAATTCCCGTTTCATAAATGGAACAAATCAGAACGTGCGCTGGCGCCTGCCCTGGTAATCGAGCTGTCTGCTGCTGATTTCAAGCCATCCGTGATCGTTCCATATCTGGATGAGCATTCAAAATTTGTCTTTAAGGTCGAAGGCGATGCGTCAGCCGCAGCCTTGTCGCGGGTCATTTCTCCAGGCGTGTTCGTGCAACAGGAAACCGGCGATGCAGCACTGGATGCCTTTGCGGAATTCGAAGGCCCGGCCGTGGCGGCATTGGTTTCCACAAATGCAGCAAGCTTCATACATGATCCATCCGCGGGTGAAACCACCTATGAACGCTTTGTATCACTGGAATTCCCGAAGGAAGTAAAGAAACTCGCCATTGGTGGTATCAGCGTAGCCCAACAGGCCCAGGATTACGCCTTGCTTGAAAGCTTGTCAGTGGTATCTGTGCCCACAGGAGATGCGGCCTCGGATCCGGCAGGCAAGCTTTCGGCCTGGCTATTGAGCCAATCCGATTTAACCGGTTCATCCGCCTGACCTTTGAGTGAAATGAGGCCAGGGAAACACTCATGACCGGAAACCCCATCCTGGATTCTGCCCTGATTCTCGGCGGCGTGGGGCTGTTCTTCGGCTTTGTCATCGCCATGGTGAACAAAAAGTTCTGGGTGTGGGAGGATCCGCGCATCGATGAAGTGGAAGAGTTGTTGCCAAGCACGAACTGTGGCGCCTGTGGCGTACCCGGTTGCCGGGCTTTTGCCGAATTGGTCGTTGCCGGGGAGCAGCAGCCATCGGACTGCACGGTGATGGGGCCTGAAGACATTGAGGACATCGCCAGTTACCTGGGCGTGGATGCCGGTGAAGCGAATAAACGTGTTGCCCGTTTGCTTTGTGCGGGCGGCAAAAACGAATCGGTTCGCAATTCAGATTACCTGGGATTTAGTACCTGTAAGGCTGCGGCGGCAGTAGCAGATGGCGGTAAAGCCTGTACCTGGGGTTGCCTGGGCCTGGCTGATTGCGAAGTCTCCTGCCTGCTCGATGCGATCTACATGAACGATAATGAACTGCCGGTCGTCATTCCGGAACTCTGTACTGCATGTAATGACTGTGTAGTGTCCTGCCCTCTGGATCTTTTCGAACTGATGCCCATGGATCAGAAGTTGATCGTGCAGTGCAAGAACCTGCTCAACGGTGATGCTGCTGAGGACCTGTGTAGTGTGGCTTGCAATGCGTGCACCCTTTGTGTAGCTGATGCAAAGCCTGGCGTTATTGAAATGATTGATAATCTGGCAGTCATTGATTATGAAAAAAACGCCCTGACTGACCCGAAAGCGATTTCACGCTGCCCGACCGGGGCGATTGTATGGGTCGAGGGACAACAGTTTGCGGAAAGCCCGAAAGAGCTGGAGAAAAAAGCCGGATGAAGCGGAGAAAAAGACAGGAAGCAAGTCAGGCCAGGTATCCCGGGGTATTCAAAACCGGAGATGGAAGTTCGGCAGTGGTTGCCATGGAGACCGCTGCAAGCGAAGCGGCAGGAGCTTATCCGATCACGCCTTCGACCCAAATGGGTGAAGGCTGGGCATCAGCTGTCGCCAGCGGCACCAAAAACGCCAACGGGCGCAGCCTGATTTTCTTTGAACCTGAAGGTGAACACGCCGCCGCGGGCGTGACCGCCGGCATGAGCATGGTGGGCCTGCGCTCGACCAACTTCTCCAGCGGCCAGGGCATTGCCTATATGCACGAATCGCTGTACGCGGCGGTGGGCAAGCGCCTGACCTATGTCCTGAACGTCGCCAGCCGCGCGATGACCAAGCATTCTCTCAATATCCACGCCGGACATGATGACTATCACGCCGTGGACGACACCGGATTTTTCCAGATATTCGCGAAGGATGTGCAAAGCGTCGCCGACCTGAATCTCATTGCACATCGAATAGCGGAACTTTCGCTCAACCCGGGCATCTGCGCACAGGACGGCTTCCTGACCAGTCACGTAATCGAATCGTTTCGTGAGCCTGAGCGTGAGCTGATCCGGGAATACCTGGGTGATCCGGCAGACCTGATCGAAACGCCTACCGCGGCACAGCGGGCCGTATTCGGTGAACAGCGGCGCCGGATTCCCGAGCTGTACGATTTTGACTATCCAGCCAGCCTGGGCGTTGTGCAAAATCAGGAGTCCTATGCTCAGGGTGTCGCGGCGCAGCGCCCCTTCTATTTCGATCATATTGCGGACTTGTCTGACCAGGCGTTCAGAGAGTATACGGCGCTCACCGGGCGCAGCTACTCCCGCGCCATGGGCTACCGCCTGGAAGATGCGGATTACGTCATCGCCGGACAGGGCTCGGTGATTTGCAATGCCCAGGTCGTTGCCGACTACCTGAGGAAGACACGGCGCCTGAAGGTCGGCGTGCTCGACCTGGTCATGTTCCGTCCCTTCCCGGCTGACCTGGTTTCCCGCATGCTTGCAGGGAAAAAAGGCGTGGTCGTCATGGAACGAACAGATCAGCCACTAGCGGTCGAGCTACCGATGATTCGCGAAATTCGTTCAGCTTTGGCGCAATCAGTCGAGAATGGCCGGGCGAGCGGGGGCCGATCAAACAAGAAGACGTCCAAAGCGATTCCATATAAAAATCTGGCTGTGCTCAGCCCCGCTGAAGTGCCAGATCTTTACTCGGCCTGTTTTGGCCTGGGAAGCCGCGATCTGCAGCCCGGAGATATAATAGCCGCCGTCGACAACATGCTCGAGGAAGGCGATAAACGGCGTCAGTTCTACCTGGGTATCGAATTCATCCAAAAAGACACCCCACTTCCCAAGATACAGATCTGGCAGGAAAAAATCCTTGCAGATTATCCGCACGTGGCAAACCTGGCGCTTCCTCCAGCGGGTAATCCGGATCTGAATCCCGAGGATACACTCGAACTTCGGATTCATTCAGTCGGAGGCTGGGATGCCATCGGCGCCGGGAACGACCTGATGGTGACGGCTGCCGAATTGCTCGGCATGCACGTGAAGGCATACCCAAGACACGGAGCAGAGAAGAGAGGTCAGCCAACGACCTATTCCGCCGTGCTGTCACAACAGCCCTTGCGTTTGAATTGTGAGCTTCAGCATGTCGGCCTGGTGATTGCTCATGACCCCAATGTCTTTTTGCATTCGAATCCTCTGGCAGGAATGCGCGACGGGGGGGTGTTGATACTGCAAAATGAACTGACCGGCGCTGAGCTGTGGAACAGTCTCCCGCAGACGGCCCAGTGGGCGATACGCAGCAAAAACATCAGGCTCTGGTCCGTAGACGGCATCGGGATTGCACTTTCCGAATCATCGAGCCCGGCACTGCGCTACCGGCTGCAGGGTATGGCCTTCATGGGGGCGTTCTTCAATGCAGCTCCCCTGATGGACTCACAGGGTCTTTCGCGGGAGCGCTTGTTCAATGGCCTGCGTAAGCACCTGACCGAACAGGTCGGCCATCTGGACGCAGGCGTTCTTGAAGACGACATTCATGTGTTTACCCGTGGTTTCGAAGAGGCACGGGCACTGGACCTGTCGGACCTGGGGGATGAGGGCTATGAAGCGAAGATTCCCTTGATTCCAAGCACCATGGCAGGCGCCAAGGCAGATAAAGGAATTGGCAACCAGGGTGAGTTCTGGAACACAGTGTGCGCACAGTATAAAACGGGCAATGACGTATTGGCAGATCCGTACACCGCCATCAGCGCCATTCCCGCGGCGACCTCGACCATGCGTGACATGTCCTCCGTCCGTTTCCTGGTGCCTCAGTTTGTTCCGGAAAATTGCACCGGTTGCAGCAAGTGCTGGGTGCAGTGTCCCGATTCGGCGATTCCGGGGGTCGTCAACAGCGTTGAAGAAATTCTGGAAGCAGCGGTTAAAACCGTTTCTTCGCCACAAAAGCCCCTGTCGCGATTCAACCAGATCATCAAGAATCTCGGCCGGGAGTCGCGCAAAATCATCGCGGGCGAATCGTTTGAGACCTACGGGGCCGTATTGGAGCAGGCATACGAAATTGTCGCCGAAAAATCCAAATGGAACGATGAACGCCGCGCTGAAGTCGATGCTCAGTATCAGCAGGTTCATGCCGCACTGGCGGATTTCCCCCTGGCTAAAACAACTCCTTTCTTTGACTTGCCCGAAAGCAGGAAGAAAGGCACCGGAGGCCTGCTTTCGATCACCATCAACCCGGAGACTTGCAAGGGCTGTGACGTCTGTGTGGCCGTGTGTGATGATGACGCCCTGATCAGCGTACAGCAGACACCGGAGCTGCAGGAAACACTGGAGGCGAATTGGAAGCTGTGGAAAAACCTGCCGGAAACCGATGACCAATACGTCAAGATTTCCAGTATTGAAGAAAGCATTGGTGTCATGCCATCCCTGCTGCTGAAACAGAGCAACTACATGACGATGCTGGGTGGTGACAGCGCGTGCATGGGCTGCGGAGAGAAAACCTCCATTCACCTGGTACTGTCTGCGGTGAATGCCCTGATGGCGCCGCGGGTGGAACAGCACGTCAAGGATTTGGCGCGCCTGGTCAGTGAACTGGATGAAAAAGCACGCACAATGCTTATTTCTGAAACGGATCTGGCCACGATTTCAGCGGATTCGACCGACCTTTCGCTACACGTTGAGGTAGAAAAGAAAGAAAGGGTGCATCTGATTCATCAAACCATAGAGGAATTGAAAGACCTCCAGTGGCGTTATGAAACAGGCCCCAGTGGCCGCGGCCGGGCCCGCATGGGCTTCAGCAACTCCACCGGTTGCACCTCGGTATGGGGAGCGACCTTTCCGTTCAACCCCTATCCTTTCCCATGGGTCAGCCACTTGTTCCAGGATGCACCTTCGGTGGCCGTGGGCATTTTTGAAGGGCATATGCGCAAAATGGCGGATGGCTTTGTCTCGCTGCGCCGCGCCGCAAAGCTGCTTAAAAATTCCTACGACGCTTCCGCCGACGAGGAATTCTTTTCGAACTTCTCCTGGGAACAGTTCACAGACGATGAATTTGCCTTGTGCCCGCCGTTATTTGCGGTAGGCGGTGACGGGGCCATGATGGATATCGGTTTCCAAAATCTTTCCCGCGTGATGGCTTCGAATAAGCCGATTCGGGTAGTGGTGGTGGATACCCAGGCCTACTCGACCACCGGCGGCCAGGCCTGTACCGCGGGCTTCACGGGCCAGGTTTCCGACATGGCCGAATACGGCACAGATCAGAAGGGCAAGGAAGAAGTCAGAAAAGAGCTGGCCCTGATTTCCATGGCTCACCGGGGCGTATTCGTGATGCAGTCTTCACAGGCCACCCCGTCACATCTGTTCAAGAATCTGCTACGGGGCCTGCAGGTAAGGCGGCCATCCATCTTCATATTGAATTCACCCTGCCCGCGTGAATGGGGGATTGCGCAGGACAGTGCGCCTGAAGCGGCCAAACTGGCGCTGGAAAGCCGCGCGGTGCCCAATCTGGTCTTCGACCCGGATCTGGGTACGACTTTCTCCGAATGTCTCGACCTCGAGGGCAACCCTTCTCCGACGGATACCTGGACCAGTTTTGATTTGCTCTATGCTGATGAGGAAGGCAATGAGCAGAAAATGACCCTGCCCCTGACCATTGCCGATTGGGCACTTGGCGAGGCGCGGTTCCGGGAACATTACGGAAAACCGAATGGTGAGGACGAACTGGTGCCGTTCCATGAATACCTCGAGATGGATCAGGATGAACGCGAGGATTCGACCGCTTTCATTTACACGGTCGATGCCGAAAAGCGCCTGGACAAAGTGTCTGTCTCAAACGAAATCGTGAAACTCGCCGAAGAGCGTCTGCACTTCTGGACCCAGTTGAAAGAACTGGCCGGGGTCGAGGTTTCAGACAACATGCGTGATTCCGTTGCTGAAGGCCTGACGGCAGAGCTGGAAACGAAGCTCGAAGCGCTCAGGGCAGAGTACGAAAGAAAAATCGCATTGCTGACGACTCAGTATCCACAACTGATCGCGAGGCGGCTGGCGGAAGGCCTGTTGCGCGCAAGCGCCAATGACACGGTGGCGCAGCTGCTGGAAAAAGCAGAGCAATGGGAAGGGCCTGCATTTGTGGCCCCGGTGGGAATGGAACTGGCAGGCGTTCCTGCTTCCAACGCGGCTTCAGTGGCCCCGGTTGTTGAAGCGGTCGATGCGCCGCCGGAGGCGGTACCTGCCGCGGATGAAGACGAAGAAGACATGGGCAGTGGGCCCTGGATCGAAACCATTCGCTGTACTTCCTGTGATGAATGCACCGAAATAAACGACAAGATGTTTGCCTACGACGAAGACGGGCTGGCTTACATTGCCGATCCCACGGCAGGCACTTTCAAGCAGCTTGTGATGGCGGCCGAAGCCTGCGCGCCGGAAATCATTCACCCCGGAGATCCGCTGAATCCAGACGAGAAAGGGCTGGACAAGCTGATCAAACGGGCTGAGCCCTATAACTGAGCATGATGCCCGGGCTCGAAATGAAAGGCTTGCTCAGTTTCAGAAACGGGGTGCATCCTCCGGAGCACAAGGACCTGACATCCGGCATCGCCTCGCGGCGGTTTCCATTCACCGATGAAGTCGTTCTGCCCCTGACGCAGCATATTGGAGCGCCGGCGAAGGCGTTGGTAGAGCCGGGTGATCGTGTCGAGCGGGGCGATGTGGTCGCAGAAGCTGGTGGCTATGTTTCCTGCCCGATTCATGCAACCGCTTCGGGCACCGTGAAGTCGATCGAACTCTGGCCGCACCCGGGCGGCGGCATGCTCCCGTCCATTCGTATCACGGTCGATCCCTACTCTACCCAAATGCAGAGGCCACGGGTTGTTCCGCACTGGGAAGACGTTAAAGAGGAAGACCTCTCCGGGGTCATTTACCAGGCGGGTATCGTCGGCCTGGGAGGCGCCGCTTTTCCCTCCCACGTCAAGTTGAACCCGCCGAAAGATCAGCCGGTAGACGTGTTGCTGGTCAATGGTTGTGAATGTGAACCCTATCTCACCTCAGATCATCGCACCATGCTCGAGCGCCCGGAGCAGGTACATCTGGGCACCCGTATCATGCTGAAGGCACTCGGCATCGAGCGGGCGGTAATCGGCATCGAGGCCAATAAACCTGATGCCATCGAAATGATGCGCAAAACGGCTCCCGACGATTTGGATGTCACGGTTCAGCCTTTGAAGGTCAAATATCCGCAGGGCGCGGAGAAAATGCTAATCAAAGCGGTCACCGGCCGTGAAGTGCCCTCGGGCGCTTTTCCAAGTTCAATTGGCGCCCTGGTGCAGAATGTAGCGACCACATCCAATGTGGCCATAGTCTTCGAAACAGGGCAGCCGCTTATAGAACGGATCATCACGGTGACTGGTCGCGGTATTCGGCAGCC
>DAOWGA010000345.1 GCA_030637665.1 Lysobacterales bacterium
AACCGGGCGACAAGCTTCGTTTTGAGACCAGGGATGGCACCCGAAGCAAGCTGGTGGTTGTGGCGATCGAAGACGACAAGATCATTGGAGAGAATCAATCCATCATGCTTGACGACATCGTCCGTTTGGAGAAGCATTCCAAAACCGCTCCGGCCAACCCCTGCAGCCCCCAAATCCCCCTGGGCTGCTCCTTGCCCCAGTGGGCAACGCTAATCAGTTCAACTCAGAGCCGGTACAAGGAGTTCTTCTATCCCTCCTGTGAGCAACACGACTATTGCTATCGCCACGGCGCCGCCACTTACGGAATGGACCAGCATGATTGTGATTTCCAGTTCCTGAAGGGTATGCAGGCTCAGTGTCACCCGGACAATATTTTGCTGTTATTGCTCGAATCCGGTAAGAACTACGCGGAATGCAACGCACTGGCGATGGAGTTCTACCAGGCGGTGCAAAAGTATGGAGCAAGCCGCTTCAGTTCCACCACCAGCACTTGGTGCGAATACGACGGCCCGCAGTAGCGGGCGGGCCTTTTGCCTGAAACTACTCACGTGCGCCTGGGAAATTTTTCGGGGCATGCGTAGGCATTGCCGATGATGACCGAGGCAAAGGTGCCACCCAGCGAATGACCCGCCGTGTTGTGGCTGTGCGATTCGGTCTCCACCATCACGTAGTTGGCCCCCAGGGACAGCGCCTGGTTGCGCATCTCGTTTCTCGCACCGAACAGGATATTGCGGTCGGAGGTGAATTCAGCGGTCCAGAAATTGCCCTGGGTGCCTTGTACCTCACCGACAAAACGGCACTCCGGCGGCGGTGCCTGCTGGCTCACGAAGATCCTTTCGGCGCCCGGGTAGACCGGCTTGGAGGCACAGGCCGGTAAAAAGACGATCAAAGCAAGAATGATTAACTTGTACATGTGTTCTTCTCCTGGTCAGAAATTATGGGCAAGTAATACCACGGCCTTCGTAGTCGGTGCAGACACTAATCTGCACCCAATAGTCGAGTTGATCAATACTTTTATTAGAAGTATCATATTTCGATACTATAGGGATCGGAGGGCTGTCCTGTGAGCCAGACCAATCAATGGATCGACACCGTGAAGCGCTGCCTCAAGGCACGGGGGTTTACCTACAAAGATGTGGCGACCGCACTGGAGCTGAGTGAAGCGAGCATCAAGCGGCTATTTTCCGAGCGCTCGTTTTCCCTTGTGCGGCTGGAGCAGATTTGTCGCCTGATGGACATGAGTTTCTCTGATCTCGCGCGGGTCAATGACCTCAAGTACCAGGAGCGGCAAACGACCCTTAGCGCCAGCCAGGAGGCCGCCCTGGCAGATGATGTCATCCTGTTGAGCTACTTCTACCTGCTGCTGAACGGCTGGGGGATCGAGCGCATCGCAGATCGATTTGCGCTGGCCAAGCCAAGACAAATACGGCTGTTGGTGAAGCTCGACAAATTAGGCTTGATCGAGTTGCAGCCGGAAAACCGGGTTCGTCTGTTAACGGCGCGGAGGATTCATTGGCGGCGTGACGGGGCCGTGCGCCGCCTCTACGAGCAGGAGGTCAAGCAGGCGTTTCTCAAGGACGAGTTCTCTGAAGGTGTCGCTCGTTTTGGTTTTGAGTCGGCTGAGCTGGCGCCCGAGTCCGCCAGGCTGATCCTGCGCAGGCTAATCCGGCTGACACAGGAATTCGATGAACTGGCAGAAATGGACGTAAACCTCAAGCCCACCGAGAAACGCGGCTACGGCCTGATGGTAGCCCTGCGGCCCTGGGCGTACTGGAACATCATCCTGAGTGAAATGTAGAAGCACGTAAGGAAAAAAGAATAGATCCATCGCTCGTTTACTGAAAGCGCCCAACCATCGCAAGCCGGATGGGCGGGTAGGTTCCGGGCGTTACCTCCGTCATTCCCTGTGACAAAACGTGACAAACCCGACATCACAGGCTGACACATTGGGCGTAAATTTGGCTCCATAAAAATGACAGCAGCTTAAACAGGGCAGCACGATCTGCATCATTACATGGAGACGATAAGGCATGACAAATGGCCGTAAATGGTGGTTATTAGCCACCGGTGGGCTGATCGCCACGGTAGCGGTTTACGCCTGGTCCAGTGAAAGCCGGGTAAGCGACCCGGAACCACGCCAGATCGGCCGCGTGGGTCTGGGTACACTGATTGAAACGGTGATCGCGACCGGTGTGATCCGGCCCATGGTGGGTGCGGAGGTGAATGTCGGCTCACGGATATCCGGAACGGTAATCAATCTTCCGGTCGAGGTGGGGGACACGGTAGAAGTCGATCAATTACTGGCTGAGCTCGATAACACGGCGCTCGAAGCCGAGGCCGACGAGATGCGCGCGGATGTGGCGCTGGCCAGGCCACGGGTTAAGCTTGCACAAAGCATATTAGAAAGACGCCAGCGCCTGGCCGGGCGGGGCCTGGCTTCGGATGAAGACCTGGACACCGCGTTCAGGGACCTGGCCGTGGAACGAGCACAACTGGCGGCCAGCCAGGCCCGGTTGCGTTCGGCCGAAATCGTCCTTGCTTACACACAAATCACTGCCCCGATCCGCGGTGTTGTCGCCGAAGTCACCACCCGTGAAGGGGAAACGGTTGCGGCGGACTTTTCGGCTCCCACGTTTGTCACCATTCTCGACCTGAACAGGCTCGAAGTACTGGTCTATGTCGATGAGACTGATATCGGCAGGGTTGAACCCGGCCAAATCGCCACGTTTACGGTCGATACTTACCCGGACAAGGAGTTCAAGG
>DAOWGA010000214.1 GCA_030637665.1 Lysobacterales bacterium
AAAAATTGTCAATTATCGCTGGTTAATCCAGCCTGGCAATCCGCTCCCGTATCGTGGTCAGATTCCGCTCAATGGACTTCATGTAGGGATTCTCTCCGGTGACCGGGTGCTCCAGATACTCCCATACACCCGCGCACTCGACGTTCAGCTTGTGCTGCACGAAAGTGCTCCAGAATTCCGGGGTACTGCGCAGGAGGGCTTCGTAGCTGGCAAACGGCCACTCGTCGTGGGGAATCTGCTGGTAACGGTAGCTCTCTTCGAACTCTTTGAAGAGTGTTTCCAGTCGGTCCGGATAATTCGGATCGCTCATTTGCCCAATGTAGTCCGCCGAGCAGACGGCCTGCCCGAGCGTGCGTTCGATCTCGCTGCTGAATTCGATTCGCGTGATGTCGGCGCTCGGCCCGGTTGAGCTGATCAGGTGTTCGACGAAACGGATGTCTTCGGACGACCAGCCTCGCTGCGCCAGGAAGGTTCGCGCGAAATCGCAGGAGCGCTGCTCGTGCAGATGGGTATACTTGGCGCCACTGCCCTGGGTGTCGTCCGTGGTCTTCAGATAGCCGATATCATGAAACAGCATGGCGATCAGCGCTCGCCTGAAGTCGTCCGCATCAAGGCGGGGTGTTGCTTTTGAAAAGTGCCGGTGGTGGATCAATTCGACCAGGCACAGGGTGGCCTGCAAGGTATGGGTGATGTCGTGGTACGCCGTGTCCATGGCCTGATACTCGGGATACCTTCCCGCAAACAGGTCCTCGATGGCGTCCATGTACTCGTCGATATAGTCATCGTCCTGCGGCCCGAACAAGTGATTGCGCCGCTCCCGGACCAGGGCGCGAACGTCAGAGGCACATAAAAAATCCAGGTCTGACAGGTCCGGCAGGACTGGAAATTTAACAGCATCCTTCATTTTGTCACTCCTCTGCATGCCGGGAGTATAGGCAAAACAAACGCTATGTTGCCAGTATTTGTCTGTTTCATGGGATTACACCCAAGCGGATAACCGGCTTGAGGTAGCGCCTTGCTCTTACGTTCTATAATAAGAGTGTCATAGCAATGAACTGCCGGAGAAAAAAATAGTGCTGAAGAAAAACTATCACCTTCAGGGGCTGCTACGCCAGGTTCATAGATCTTGTCCCTGAATCCCTTCAGTGGGCACCCTCCCGGCCTCGTCGTCTGCTTCTCTACGGAGTTGTGGGAACGATTCAGTTATTACGGTATGCGTGCATTGCTGGTGTTCTATCTGACCCAGCATTTTCTGTACTCAGACGATGAAGCATTCCTGATTTACGGCGCCTACACCGCGCTGGTTTACCTGATGCCGGTATTCGGCGGCATTTTTGCCGACCAGTTCCTCGGTTCGCGCAAGGCAGTTACTGTGGGCGCCATCCTTATGGTAATCGGGCAGTTCGGACTGACCGTCACGGGACCAGAGGCGATGGAATCCGTGCAGGACGGCGCTCGTGTCGTTGAACGAAGCTCGGTCTTTCTCAACGGATTTTTCCTTTCTCTGGCCCTGATCGTTACCGGGGTGGGATTCCTCAAAACCAATATTTCCACAGTTGTCGGTTTGCTGTACGGGAAAAACGATCCCAGGCGGGATGGTGGATTCACCATTTTCTACATGGGTATCAATATCGGCGCGGCCGCCGCGCCCCTGCTAACAGGCTGGCTGGCTTTCGAATACGGCTGGTCCTGGGGCTTTGGTGTGGCCGGTGTCGGTATGATGGCCGGCCTGCTGGGCTTCCTGAAAGGACAAAAATACCTGTTGGGGCACGCTGAACCGCCAGATCCGGATCGGCTCAAACACAAGGTTTTCGCAGGGATCAATGTCGAGTGGATGATCTATTCGTCGTCTTTGCTGCTGGTGATCTTTGCCTGGTTCATGTTGCAGCACCAGCATCTGGTCGGGACCCTGCTGTCGCTGATTGGCATCGGCGTTTCCGGCCTGATCATCTGGTACGCCTTCTTCCGTTGCAGCCCCGTAGAGCGTGACCTTCTGATCGTGGTCAGCGTGTTGATTCTTTTTACCGTGAGTTTCTGGGCCTTTTACGAGCAGATGGGCAGCTCACTGGTGCTGTTTGCAGACCGCCTGGTCGACCGGGTCGTGTTCGGCTACGAAATCCCCGCGGCGTCCCTGGTGTCGCTGCCAGCCATTTTCGTGATCCTCTTTGCGCCGCTCTACAGCATGATGTGGTTCGCACTGGGGAAACGTGGTATCGAACCGCAGGCGCCGATGAAATTCGTTATCGCGATTGCCTTGTTGGCGCTGGCATTTATCGCCCTGGCTTTTGGGATTGGTGTCACCGCTGCCGGTGAACAGGTGGCGTTGTTCTGGTTCGTCCTCAACTTCCTGCTCCTGGTGCTGGGTGAGTTGTGCCTGGCGCCTGTTGGCATGTCCATGCTGACCAAGCTGTCGCCGCACCGCATCGTGGCGATGATGATGGGTGTCTTCCTGTTGGCTATCTCCGCTTCCAGTTTCATTTCCGGACTGCTCGCCCAACTGACCAGTGTCGAACGGGTGGGTGAGGAACTGACCGACCCTGCAGCCGCCATGTCCAATTACCAGGACGTGTTTCAGATGATGGGGTTGATCGCGATCTCGGTGGCGGTGGTTCTGTTGATCCTGTCGCCATTGCTGAAGAAGTTGATGCACCTGGACAAATCAATCGAGACGGAAGAGTACGCCGGTGGCGTCGTGGAGCCTGAGTGACATGAGCGAAGCGAATACAGCGAATTCAAGCACTGAATTTGCACCTACATTGGTCAATTTTGAAGATCATGCACAACGAATAATCGCCTTACAGGTTTGATATGAAGATGACCGTGATCGAGATCGGCACGACCCAGCGCAACAACCAGAACCAGGTTTTGAAGAACCACGGGCTCTGGATATCGAGTTCATCGGCCACTGCTTGTGGTGATACGCGCCAGCCGACGAACAGTGCCAGCAAAAGCCCACCCAGCGGCATCATCAGGTTGGCGGTGATGTAATCGAGCAGATCAAAAAAGTTGGTTTCAGCAAATCGCCCGGTGAAGCCCAGCGGGCGCCAGTTGGACCAGATATTGAAAGA
>DAOWGA010000094.1 GCA_030637665.1 Lysobacterales bacterium
CGGATTGGCTTCCGGGATTATTTAGGGATTCTCTGATCTATTCATGAACTCGTATCTTGTATCCGAAATGTCCAGCTTCTGCGTTGCAAATCTTGGCAATAGCCAGCTATTACCTACGATTTGCGCCTTGAATCTGAACATTCTGAATTACAATATACTTCGCCCAGAATAAATCAGAGGTTCCTTAAGTAACTATGCTTATCAGCAATAGCGCACACAAAGAAGGCAGAATCCGCCATCATTGAGATCCGAATCGCCCTCGACGAACGCGCGGGCTCCCGAAGCGTATTGAGCATGAAGATTAACCCCTTGTATGACTTCATCAGGGATGACCCCCGGTTTATCGAAATGATGAAGGAGGTAAACCTTTCTCCATGATTTATTCAGTGAACTCAGGTCAAGAAGTGAATAGCTGTCGACAAGTTGCTGTGGCGGTATTCGTGCTGTTATTCGCGACCGCGGCATGGCCTCAGGACTCCGATCCGGATGATTCTCCGGCAGAGGTGCCACAGCTCGAACTTTTCGACAATGATGTGGAGCTCACCCGCAAGGGCTGGTCGCAGTTCCATTTGGCTGCTGGTTTCATGCGTTTGAGCGCGGATGGTATTTACAGCTTACGCTTTCCCGATGGAAGGCAACTCACCATCCTCGATTTCGACCGTGCAGGACTGGAGGATACCGATTCTTCGTACTGGCTTTCGCTCAACTGGCGAGCGCGTAACTCCCGCTGGGGCGCCTGGTTTGCCTCGTGGCGATATGATGCCGTCGGCTCCCGCACCTGGGACGATAACCTGGACCTGGGCAACGGTGTGGTCATCCCCGTGGGGGCGTCCGTGACCAGCGATTTCGACGCTACCTGGTACATTCTTGAGGCCACCTATTCGTTTTATCGCTCGGAGACCGTTGACGCAGGCATGGGTTTCGGTGTGCACACGGTGGATCTCGATACGCAGCTCACAGCCCGCGTCTTTATCGATGATGAGGAAATCGAAGTGATTTCCGGTGGGCTGGATACGCTGGCCCCTTTGCCCAATGTTCTGGCCTATACCGCCTGGAAATTTGCGCCCCGCTGGATGGTGATCGCTCGCGTTGGTTATTTCAGTCTTGATTACCAGGATTACAGCGGGGATATGATCAATGCGCACGGCATGGTGAATTACGCTATTTCACCGCGCTGGTCGCTGGGTATGGGCTACCAGTTCGTCAACCTCGATTTGGATGTTGAGAAAGACGACTATACGCAGGTCTACGATATTGATTTTGCGGGGCCGATGGCCTTTCTCAGGGTCAGCTTCTAGCCTGCATTTTTACTCATCACGATAGATCCCTACGTAAACCGTTCCCGCAGTGTCAACGCTGGCCCGGTACATGCCGGCCGTGTTGAAGGTCAGTGAAATGTTCCCTTTGCGGTCCATGGCGATGATGCCGCCGTCGCCGCCCATTTCCGTGAGTTGTCCGTTGATTACCGCATCAGCCGCGTCGCCAAGGCTGATGCCCTGGTATTGAACCCGTGAACAGATGTCGTGCGCCACCGTGGCGCGGATGAAGTATTCGCCATGGCCGGTTGCGCTGACGGCGCAGGAACGATTATCGGCGTAGGTGCCGGCACCGATAATGGGAGAATCGCCAACCCGGCCCCAGCGTTTGTTGGTCATGCCACCGGTGGAGGTACCGGCAGCGAGATTGCCTTCATGGTCTATTGCAACTGCACCCACGGTGGAAAACCAGTCATCCGGGGATTCCGAAAGCTGGTAAGCCTCCGGATTGGCGCTGGCTTTCGCTTTTTGTAGCTGCTGCCAGCGGTGATCGGTGAAGAAATATTCATCATCTTCGAATTCAATGCCATGATTGCGAGCGAACACTTCGGCCCCTTCTCCCATCAGCATGACATGAACAGAGTCGCTCATGACCTTGCGCGCCAGCAGAATGGGGTTGCGGATATTGTGCACTGCCGCGACAGCCCCTGCGCTGAGGTTCGAGCCGTCCATGATGGATGCGTCGAGTTCGTTCCTGGCCTCGGCGTTGAATACGGCGCCCTTTCCTGCATTGAAATGAGGCGAGTCTTCGAGAATGGTGATGGCGAGGGTGACAGCGTCCAGGCTGCTGCCGCCGGATGTGAGGATTTGGTGGCCCGCTTTCACTGCGCGTTCCAGTGTTTCTCTGACCTCCTGTTCCCTGGCATCGTCAAAGTCACCTTTCCTGATGGTTCCCGAGCCAGCGTGGATGGCAATGGCGACGGCTGCGCCCGGATTGGCAATTACGGTCATGGACATTGCTCCGCTGACTATCAGGGAAAGAATAAACGTGATGGCATGCCGGTACATATTAAAAAACCTGATCTTGCGACAGCCAGTACAAGGCTGCATAGATTTTTGGATCCATGGCTTTACCTGCATCGGCTCGCTCCTGCAACCAGTTGTCCACCCGGTCGAGCGGGACTATGTGGACCCGGATGTCTTCGCTGTCATCTCCGCCACCCGGCCCGGTCCGGTGCAGGCCGCTGGCCCGGACGAAAGAAACGACCTCATCACTCATTCCAGCCGAACTCGGGCACTCCATCAGAATCTCCATGTGTGCCGCTGTAAAGCCGGTTTCCTCCTCCAACTCCCGGGCAGCCGCCACAAGCGTGGTCTCGGGGGTGTCATCCAGGTCTCCCACGAGCCCGGCCGGCAGTTCGATGACGTCCATTCCAATCGGTTTGCGAAATTGCTCTACCAGAACGATTTCCCTGCTGTCCGTGACCGCCACAAGCACGACAACGCCGGTGGCATTGCTTCTGCTCGCGAACTCCCAGCCGTTCCGTTCCAGCAGGCTCAGATATCTTCCCTTGTAACGGGTGATGTCATCGTACATGGCGTCAAAATTCCGGTGGCTCTGGTAGAATTGACAGATTGTAGCTTTGTTAGTCCGCATATTGCACCGGTTTTACCTGCGCACAACCCAAGTCCAGCCCAACCGGCATCTTCCGGCACGGAACCATTACGTCAGGAGTTGCTCAAATGGAGCCAGTGAAAATAAACAGAGGCTTTGAGGAAACGTCATGCCAATAACAAGATTCATCAGCGTTTTGGTCGCGTTGATTACCATTATCATGGGGACACATTTGAATGCCCAGGAGTCGCCAGCCCCGGTGCAGGCGAGCCCGGCCGCTACTGATGCCCGCGCAAGTGAGCCAAAAGCCAAGGCAAAAGTCGAGGACGTCGCCACTCTCGAAGAAATGGCCAAACAGGCCTACCAGGACAAAAAATACGTGGCTTATTACTCTGCCAACATGAAACTGCTGAACCTGCGGCCTTACCAACCTGAATATATGCAAGGAGTCATAGTTGCCTGCGCTCAGTTGAATCGCCTCACAACGGCTTACCACTTTATGTTGAAAATGCAGCAACAGGGATTTTCCTACGATCTCAATGAAAATCCGGACACGGTAAACATCAGAAGCACGGAAGTTTACACATACCTGAATGACCTGATGATCGAAGCGGGGCAGCCTTTGGGTACAGTGGAGTCCGTATTCTCACTGGCCGGTGAATATGCCGATCCGACAGCCATCACCTGGGATGAAAGCCGTGGCCGTTTCCTGGTGGGTACACAATCGGAAGGGGCCATTGTGGCCATGTCGGACGATGGTTCATCAGATGTCCTGATCCGGGCCAATGATGAGAATGGTTTGTGGGCCATCAAGGGCCTGCATGCGGATGCTGAAAATAATCGCCTTTGGGTTTCGAGTGCGTCGATTCCAGGCTTTTCCGCTTTCCGGCCCACCGAAAAAGGACGCGGAGCGCTTTTCGAATTTAATCTCAAGACGCTTGAATTGATAAACCGGTTCAATGTGCCGGTGGATGAGTTGCCACACGAGCTTGGTCCGATCGCGGTAACAGATTCTGGTGATGTCTACATCATTGATCATGCAGCTTCCGTTGTTTACCGCAAAGCTGCCGATGGTAAGTGGTTGGAAGTATTTCTGGGGAGCACCGAACTGGATGCGCTTCAGGCTATCGCCGTGACACCGGATAACAGCAGATTGTTTGTGTCCGATCTCTACAAAGGTGTGCTTGTGGTCGATCCTGTGCAACCCACGTCCGCGATGTTAGCCGGCCCCGAGAACATGAATGTGGGCGGGATAACTGGCCTGGCCTACGGGCAGGGACATCTGGTCATTACTCAAAGTGGTTTCCAGCCGGAGCGGGTGGTGCGGCTCAAGCTTGACGCCAGCGGAGGGAAAGTCCTCAAGGTAGCAGCGGTAGCCAGCGCCATGGAGGAATTCGACCGCCCGGGATTAGCTACCATTAAAGGCGAGCATGTGTACTATTTCGCCAACCTGGGCAGTGAATCTGTCCGCGCCGCAAAGGAGCCGGTGGCAATGGTTCGCTCACCTTTATCCTCACAAAATGAAGCCCCTTCTGAGGCAATGCAAAAGGCCCTCGAGCGGACCGGCTCCGGGTAAATATCAAATTCATGAGTCTTCCCCCTGTCTACCTCGTCGATGCCAGCATCTACATTTTCCGTGCCTGGTTTTCCATGTCGGACGAATTCGTCAACGCGTCGGGTGAACCGACCAACGCGGTCTATGGTTTCTCTGGCTTTCTTTGCAGCCTGCTCGAGCAGACCTCGGCTGAGTACGTGGCCATCGCTTTTGATGAGTCGCTGACGACCAGCTACCGCAATGAAATCTATCCGGAGTACAAGGCCAACCGTGATCCGGCGCCGCCTGATCTGAAACGGCAGTTCTCCTGGGCGCGGTCCGTAGCCGAGGCAATGGGATTGCAATGCTTTTCCGATCCCCGGTATGAAGCGGATGATCTGATTGGAACACTGGCCGGGCACTGGCGCGAGCGCGGCCATTCGATTTGCGTGGTTACCAGCGATAAAGACCTGGCCCAACTTGTAGGTGAAAATGACTACTGGTGGGATTATTCACGTAATCAGAAACTCAACGCCCGGCAGTTGACCGAGAAATTTGGCGTGATGCCGGAACAAATGGCCGATTTCCTCGCGCTGACCGGGGATTCAGTGGATAACATCCCGGGTGTTCCGGGCATTGGCCCCAAGTCAGCATCCGCGTTGTTGAGTCATTTTGGCGACATGGACAGCTTGTTTGAGCGCCTGGGCGAGGTACAGCATCTGAGCATCAGGGGTGCAAAATCAATTCACAGGAAATTGCAGGATAACCGGGATGCAGCCGAACTGGCCAGAAAGCTGACCATCATTGAAACTTCGGTGGAATCCGCTCTCGCTTCGCCCGATCTGAGGCGTAACGAGATCGACACGGCAACACTGAATCGATTATTCGATGACCTGGAATTCGGCGGAATGCTAAGGCAACGCTGTTTGAGAAGTTAGGGAACCTCTGCAGTCCGGCTTTTCAAGTCAGAAGTTGCCCGCCTTGCTCGACCCTGCGGCGCAGGACGCTGTTACGCGGGAAGTGAGCGAGCAGGAAATCCATCTGGTCGGCCAGGATGCTGCGGCCCTGCAGATAAACGTATTCCGCGTGGGTGGGTATGAATGGTATGGCCAGCAGTTCAATGCAGGCCTGTTCCGGAGTACGGCCGGCCTTGTGGTTGTTGCAGCGTTTGCATGCTGTGACCACGTTGCCCCAGGTATCTGCTCCACCCTGGCTGAGGGGTTTCACGTGATCCCGTGAAAGCATGAAGTTCGGGAACTGCTCACCGCAATAAAGACAGAGTGACTGGTCACGCCGGAACAGGGCCTTGTTGCTCAGGGGCGGTGTATAGGTATCCGAAAACAGGTGGGTGTGAGGATGGTGGCCATAACTGGCGATGATGGCATTGACTTCGATCTCGCTTTGCACGCCGGAAGCAGCATTGATGCCTCCGTGAATCGTGTACAGAGCCCGGCCAAGCGAGTAACTGACCTGTTCCAGCGAGATCAGGCGCACTGCGTCCTGGTAGCCAATCCACTCCAGCGGCATTCCCGCGACATCAGTGCGTAACACTTGTTGATTCAGGTCCATGTCCATCAGTCTCTGCTTATGTTGCAGCTATGGTCAAGACACAAGATTCAGTGCCAATATTACTCTTTCATTGCTATATATCCGGTTTTTGCTGAAATGGCAAGTCTGTAGCGGGTTTTTGTTGACTGGGTTACAGTTAGAATCGACTGTTGACCCCTTATCCCAGAACCTCGAGAAGCTATACGGGTCAAACACTTGTTCGGCGAAACCGGAGCATGAAGTGCGGCAATATTTCAGATCAACAATTTTCTCTGTCATGGTGGCCTTCGGGCCGGCCCCGGCCGCCCTGGGCGCCCTTCCTGCTGTTGTCGATGGTGAGCCCCTGCCATCGCTGGCGCCGGTCCTGGAAACGGTGGTGCCGTCGGTTGTGAATATATACACGCAAACGCGTGTGCGCATTCGCAGCCCGCTGCTGGACGATCCGTTTTTTCGCCGCTTTTTCAATGTGCCTGACACCCCTCGCGAACGTGTTTCACAAAGCCTGGGTTCCGGTGTGATTGTTGATGCCGATCAGGGCTATGTGCTGACCAACAATCATGTCATTTCGGGATCCACCGAGATTTCGGTAACCCTGGCGGATGGCAGGAGTTTTGAAGCTGAGCTGATCGGCACTGATCCGGATTCCGATCTCGCGATGGTCCGGATTCCGGCTGAAAATCTGCGGGCGCTGCCCCTGGCGGATTCCAATCAGCTACGGGTTGGAGATTTCGTGGTTGCTGTCGGCAATCCATTCGGCCTCGGCCAGACAGTGACTTCCGGGATTGTCAGCGCCCTTGGCCGGACCGGTTTTCGTGGTCTGGAGTTTCAAAATTTCATCCAGACCGACGCTTCGATCAATCCAGGTAATTCCGGTGGCGCCCTGGTCAACCTGCGCGGTGAACTGGTCGGAATCAACAGTGCGATCTTCACACCCAGCGGCGGCAACGTTGGTATCGGATTTGCGATTCCTTCGGCCATGGCGAAGTACGTGATGGGCCAACTTGCGCAATTTGGTGAAGTCCGGCGCGGTACGCTGGGCGTTTATGTGCAAAACCTGACCGCTGAGTTGGCGGGCGCTTTTGGCGTGGAAAGCGGCAAGGGTGCACTGGTGGCCGAAGTCGCACAAGACTCAGCGGCTGATAATGCCGGAATCCAGGCCGGCGATGTCATAACCGAAATGGCGGGCTACCCGGTGAATAATGCCCAGGAGTTCAATAATCTGGAAGGGCAACTGCCGCTGGACGAATCACTCACGGTCGAATTTATCCGGGATGGTGTTACCAGGCGGTTGGATTTGACCACCGCAGCTTTGAGGGATCTTGATGGTGGCACGATCGATCGGCGTCTGCGTAGTGCAAAATTCGAAGAATTGCCATTGAAGCTACGATCCGCACGGATTCAGGGGGTGCTGATTGCCGAGCTTGAATCGGGCAGCCGGATGGCCCGGAGTGGATTGCGCCCGGGTGACATCATTAC
>DAOWGA010000096.1 GCA_030637665.1 Lysobacterales bacterium
CCATGGCCGCCGATAGAGTCACAGGGGAAAAATTTACCAGCCGCTCAGAAGGGATCGCAGCGAATGGCATGGTGGCGACTAGCCACCCACTGGCTACGCAAATTGGCCTGGATATCCTTAAGAACAAGGGCAATGCCATCGACGCGGCCATAGCAGCCAATGCCGCATTGGGGCTGATGGAGCCAACAGGAAACGGTATCGGCGGCGATCTCTTCGCTATTGTCTGGGACGCAAAGACCCAGGCCCTGTATGGCCTGAATGCTTCCGGTCGCTCACCAAAGTCACTCTCGCTGGAATGGTTCAGACAAAACGGTTACAAGACGATTCCGCCTTTCGGGCCGCTATCAGTATCCGTACCGGGAGCAGTAGATGGTTGGTTTGAACTCAATAGCCGTTTCGGAAAGCTCGAGATGAGCCAATTGCTGCAGCCAGCCATCCATTACGCACGCAAGGGCCACCCGGTGCACGAAACAATTCAGTATTACTGGAATATCGATATCGAACGCCTGTCAGAATTCCCGGGCTTCAAGGACCAAATGGCCATGAACGGGCGCGCACCCCGGATCGGTGAGATGTGGAAAAACCCTAATCTGGCCAATACCCTGGAACGCATCGCTTGTGAAGGCCGCGATGCGTTCTACAAGGGCCATATGGCGCACGTCGTCGGTGAATATATGCAGGAAAACGGCGGTTTCCTGAGCTACGGGGATATGGCTGCCCACAGGAGCGAATGGATCGAGCCTCTGTCTGTAAATTACCGCGGTTACGAGGTCTGGGAACTCCCGCCCAACGGCCAGGGCATTGCGGCGTTGCAGATGCTGAACCTGATGGAGCCCTACAACGTGGCAGCCATGGGTTTTGGTTCTGCCGACTACGTGCACCTGTTGGTAGAAGCAAAGAAAATTGCCTATGAGGACCGGGCGCACTTTTACGCTGACCCGGATTTTTGCGACATTCCCATTGAGAAGCTTCTGTCCAGGGAATATGCTGCCGAACGCGGGAAGCTCCTGGACATGGAAAGCGCCGCTCTGGAATATCCATACGGCGACCCGGCCATTTTGCGCGATGGTGACACGGTCTACCTGACCACCGCAGACGCCGAGGGCAACATGGTCTCGCTGATCCAGAGCAACTACCACGGCATGGGATCTGGCATGACACCACCAGGCCTCGGCTTCGTACTGCAAAACCGCGGTGAGCTGTTCAATCTCGAATCAGGCCACGCCAATTCCTTCGAGCCTGGCAAACGGCCATTCCACACGATCATTCCGGCTTTCATCACGAAAGACGGCAATCCCTGGATCAGCTTCGGGGTTATGGGCGGCGATATGCAGCCACAGGGACACGTCCAGATCGTGACCAACCTGATTGATTTCGGCATGAACCTGCAGGAAGCCGGCGATGCACCGCGCATCCACCATTTTGGTTCCAGCGAACCAACCGGCGAAGTCATGAAAGACGGTGGAATCATTAACCTTGAATCCGGCTTTGACAAGGAAGTTATCAGTAAGCTGATAAGCAGGGGGCATCATATCAGGGACGCACACGGTCCATACGGTGGTTACCAGGCCATCATGAAAGACCCGGATTCCGGCGTTTATTACGGAGCTTCCGAATCAAGGAAAGATGGACAGGCCGCCGGCTATTGAAACGGGTGCATGATGAACGAGCACTGGCCCCATTTGCCGGGTATGGGTAATGCATGAAAATCGTTATTGACCAGAATGTCACGGCTGCGGAGCGCACCTTTGCCCGCCATGGTGAAGTGGTTCACGTGGATGGCCGCCATCTTGACCGGCAACAGCTCAAGACGGCGGATGCCCTGATCATTCGGTCAGTCACCAGGGTCAATGCCGGCTTGTTGGCGAACACCCCTGTCCGCTTTGTCGGCACGGCATCAATCGGAACCGATCACATTGACATTCCCTGGTTGAAGGAACAGGGAATCACCTGGGCCAACGCACCTGGCTGTAATGCTGATTCCGCTGCCCAGTACACACTGGCGATGATCTGGCTCGCCTGCCAGCGTCTTGGGCGCAACCCCGCCGATCTGGGTGTCGGAATCGTCGGCCGGGGCAATGTAGGGTCCCGCGTTCAGAAACTTTTGCATACAATCGGCGCCGCCGTGGTCGCCAACGACCCACCACTGGCCGACAGCGGGGAAACCGGTCTGGTCTCTCTCGATGAAGCCCTCGCACAGGACATTATCTGCCTGCATGTGCCGCTGACGCGGGAAGGCCCCTACCCGACCTGGCGTTTCATTGATCAGCGGGTTCTGGCCCGGATGCCGGACGGCGCCATGCTGGTCAATTGCGCCCGTGGCGATGTTGTCGATGGCGATACCTTGCTTCCACAGCTGCAAAGTGAGCGGCTGCAGGCCGCGCTGGATGTCTGGCCCGGAGAACCCTTTATCGACCAACAACTGCTGGAAAAGACCATCGTTGCGACACCCCACGTGGCCGGTTACAGCAGTGACGGCAAGCTTAACGGCAGCCTGATGGTTTACCGGGCTTTCTGCAACTGGGCCGGTGAAACGCCCGTGGCATCAGCGGAATTTCAGGATGAACCTCCAAAACTGACGATTGAGAAAGGTGAGGACGCCATTTCCAAAGCACTCGATGCGACCTGCTTCGTAAATGAACATGACCAGGCCATGCGAGGTCTCATACCGCTGACTGCGGATCAGCGTGCAGTCGAGTTCGACCTCCTGCGCCGAAATTACCCCAAGCGCAGGGATTTTCACGCATGGCAAATCAGCTGTGATCAGCCTGACTCCGCGACGGTTCTGCGCCAATTAGGTCTTAATGTACTGTAGGAGCGAGCCATCATCCGTTGCCGACAGATGATGGTCCTGGACACCGCTACCCGACCCCTCTTGCATGACTGTGCCAGATCGCGAGAAAGGCTCGCTCCATCAGCATTAATCATTGATTTACAACAGCAAACACTGTAACGTGCGCCCGCCTGACGGAGAAGATAAACCGTGATTGAAAACATCCGTAACATAGCCATCATCGCCCACGTCGATCATGGCAAAACCACGCTGGTGGACCAGCTGCTGCAGCAGTCCGGTACGCTGGGTGAACGGGCAGCCACGCCTGAGCGTGTGATGGATTCGAACGAGCTCGAGCGCGAGCGTGGGATCACGATTCTTTCCAAGAACACGGCCATTACCTGGAACGATGGCGAGCACAGCTACCACATCAATATTGTGGACACACCCGGGCACGCCGATTTTGGTGGTGAGGTGGAACGTATTCTCAGCATGGTGGATTCCGTACTGCTGCTGGTGGATGCGGTAGACGGCCCGATGCCTCAGACCCGCTTCGTCACGCAAAAAGCTTTCGAGATGGGATTCAGGCCGATTGTAGTAATCAACAAGATTGATCGCGACGGGGCGCGCCCGCACTGGGTGCTGGACCAGACATTCGAACTGTTTGATCAACTCGGCGCCACGGATGAGCAACTGGACTTTCCGGTCGTTTATGCTTCGGCCTTAAGAGGATATGCCGGTCTCGAAGATACCGTGAGTGATGGGGATATGACGCCCCTGTTCGAGACCATCGTAGAGCAGGTCGCGCCGCCCCTGGTAAATATCGACGGCGCCTTCCAGATGCGTATCTCATCGCTGGACTACAGTTCCTATGTCGGTGTCATCGGCATAGGGCGCATCCAACGCGGCAGCGTCAGGCCCAATCAGCAGATTTGTGTTATTGACCGGGACGCTAAACAGCGCAATGCCAAGGTGCTACAAGTGCTGGGCTTTGATGGCCTGAACCGGGTCGAGATACCTTCGGCACAGGCGGGCGATATCATCGCAATCACGGGCGTCGAAAATCTGCGTATTTCGGATACTCTGTGCGACCGCAGCAGCCCCGAGGCCCTGCCGACGCTAACCGTGGATGAACCCACCATCAGCATGACATTCCGCGTCAATAACTCGCCTTTTGCCGGACGCGAGGGCAAATACCTGACCAGCCGCCAATTGAGGGAGCGCTTATTTCGCGAAGCCAGTCACAATGTTGCCCTGCGTGTCGAGGAAACTGAAAATGCTGAGCGATTCAAGATCTCTGGCCGCGGTGAACTGCACCTGGCGATCCTGATCGAGACCATGCGCCGGGAAGGTTATGAGCTGGCCATTTCCAGACCCGAAGTAATCATCCATGAAACAGAGCATGGCCGAGAAGAGCCCTACGAACAATTGGTGGTCGACCTCGAGACTGACTACCAGGGCGCTGTGATGGAGAAACTGGGTGAGCGCCGGGGCGAACTGCAGAACATGCAACTGGACGGCAAGGGACGTGTTCGGCTGGATTACATCATTCCGGCCCGCGGCCTGATCGGTTTTCAATCTGAGTTCAGGACGCTTACTGCAGGCACCGGACTGATGTTTCACGTGTTCGACCATTACGGCCCATACCACCCGGGCGATATCTCCAAGAGAAAAAACGGGGTCCTGATTTCCAATGGGACCGGCAAAAGCCTGCCTTACGCCCTGTTCAACCTGCAGGAACGCGGGCGCCTCCTGATTGACCCGGGCCTGGATGTCTATCAGGGGCAAATTGTTGGCATCCACAGCCGCGCGAACGACCTGACAGTGAACCCGCTCAAGGGAAAGCAACTGACCAACATTCGCACCGTGTTAAAAGATGATGCTGTGATACTCAATGCGCCACAGAAAATGACCCTGGAACAGGCCCTCGAATTCATAGAAGACGATGAATTGGTAGAAGTTACGCCGGAAGCCATCCGACTCAGAAAAATGCACCTGCTGGAACATGAACGCAAACGTGCAAGCCGTGAGAAATCTGAGCCCTGACGTCTGCGGCATTTTTCAGGGTCATCAATAAAAGACTCACTGACCGAAGCGAAGATTCCTTCCCAGCCATTTTTCCAGGTGAGATTTCTCCTGCCTGCTCATTTTAGGCTTGGTAGCAATTTCGAACTTTTCGGGAATAGCGTGTTGAGCACGCACCGGCAGCGTCAGCAGCTGACCGTTCCGGGCCAGTGTCAGCTCGACCTGCTCTTCCGGTAGCAAACTCGCGATCTGCTTGTCGACCGATTGAGGCAGAATCCTCAGTCCATTAATTGCCAGTAACTCATCCCCGGGCAACACACCCGCCTCTGCTGCCGTACCGCCCTTGATCACGTGCTCGATGACCAGCAGATTATTATCTGATTCCCAGCTCAGTCCGAAACCGGTTGGTGCAGGGCCACCCGACAATTCAGCAGCCGTTCGTCCCGGTGCGCGGTTCAACAGCAGTCCGTACCAGTCGAGCGCCTGGTCAATATCGGGGTCGATGGTGGTCTGCAGCAATTCCTCGACCATCCCCCTGACTTGCGGGCCGGCGACCGATTCTACAATTTCTTCAAAGGCGCCACGCGGGTAGCTACCCTGGCCCGGGCCATCGGGGCCATATTGCTGATACATCTCACGCATTACGGTGTCGAGGCTGGCCCGGCTTCCTGTTTCGCGGCGAATCGCCGTATCGGTAACGAAGCCGATCAGCGAGCCCCTGCGATAATAGGAAACCGTGCTGTTAACGCTGTTGGCATCCGGCACATAGTGCTTGATCCAGGTATCGAATGAAGCAAGCTCTGCTGACCTGACTTCCCGCCCGGGAATGGTGAAATAATTGCGAAACTCGGCTGCCAGCAATTCAAAATAGTCGGCCACATCGATCAGGCCGGAGCGGAATAGCAGGAGGTTGTCATAGTAGCTGCTCAGGCCTTCGGCGAGCCACAACTCCCGGGTGTAGACCTCCTTGTCATAATCGTATTTGTCCAGTGCGGCGGGCCGCATCCGCCGCACGTTCCAGGCATGAAAGAATTCGTGGGAAACCAGAGCCAGCCACTTGATGTAATCCTGTTTATTTCGCATCGCCCAGCGGCTGCCCATCATCACCGTACTGTGGTCGTGCTCCAGCCCGCCGCTGGATTCCAACAGGAAATTCAGAAACAGGTAATCGCGCTTGAAAGGATTAACAGCCCAGAATTCCTGCTGTGTTTTCACGATCGCAGCAACATCCTTTGCCGATCGCTCACTGTCCCAGAATCCGGTTTCCCCAAGGTTGACCAATACATAGTCCTGTCCATCATTTTGGAAACGGTATTCAGGCGCATTACCGGTCACGATGGGGCTGTCCACCAGTTCATCGTAGTTCTTCGCGGTGAAGCGCCTGTTCTCTTCCAGGGCCGTGAGGGAGGTTTGGACGCGGCTCCACGAGCCGGGCAGATTCACCACAACTTCCTGCGGCCAGCCCAGGCTGTCGTCGCTGTACAGAAAGATTCCCGCACCATTGAGCAGCGAAAAACCGGACTCGACCCAACTCGAACTGACGTTCAGTTTGCCTGCCCAAATGTCGTAGTCGACAGTCAGTTCCCGTATGCCTTGCGTGCTTGCGCGCCAGCGATTCTTGGCGACTTTTTCCACCTCGAGGATGCGGCCGTTGCCATCTGTAACCTGTAATCGTTCCAGGTTCGCAGCGTAGTCACGGATCATATAGGATCCTGGTGTCCAGCTTGGCAAGGCGAGATCGGTCTGCACCTTGTTCACCGGCAGTCGCAGCGTGACATGAACGTACTGGTTGTGACGCTGTGGAAAACTCAAGGAATGCCTGGCCACCATTTCCTGCGCGGGAAGAGGAGACGCGTGCACGCACAGAGCCAGTAAAAACAGGCAAGGCAGTGAAATAGATACGGGAATGTGCTTAATGCAACTCAGTTTCAATTCCTTCAGCGGGGCCTTGCGGCCATATCAGGTTTGCCTGGCGTGCTTCCTCACAATCTGCATTGCCATTTCCAGAGATTGCTCGTAGTTCAGCCTCGGATCGACGGTAGACTTATAGGCAAGTTTCAAGTCCTGATCGGACAGATCCCTGGCCCCCCCGGTGCATTCCGTTACGTTTTCACCGGTCAGTTCCAGGTGCACGCCACCCAGGCGGGAATTATTTGCACGATGAATATCGAAGGCCAGTTCCATCTCACGCATAATTTTCCGGAAGCGTCGTGTTTTGATGCCATCTCCTGTCGATTCCGTGTTGCCATGCATGGGATCGGAAATCCACAATACGGGGCTGCCGGTATCGTGCACCGCATTGATCAACCCCGGAAGACATTCCTCGATCTTCGACTCTCCCATGCGATGAATCAGAACAATCCGTCCCGGTTCCCGCGCAGGATTCAATTTTTCGAGCAGGCCGGCAAGCCATTCGGGGCTCATGCCCGGACCTACCTTGATGCCAATCGGATTGCGGATACCACGGAAATATTCCACGTGTGCTCCATCCAGGTCCGCTGTTCGCATACCAATCCAGGGGAAGTGCGTGCCCAGGTTGAACCAGCCCCACTGGCGGGGTACCTGCCGAGTCTGAGCCTGTTCGTAAGGTAAATGCAAAGCTTCGTGGGAAGTAAAAAAATCCACCCGGCGTAAACTTCCGGCATCGCGACCGGTAATGATCTCCATGAATCGCAGAGACTGTTCGAGACTCTCCGTTAACTTGTGAAAGTCATCTGCAAGAGGGGAATGTTCCAGCCAGCTGAGATCCCAGTATTCCGTGTGGTGGACATCCGCGAATCCGCCATCAACCAGGGAGCGCACGAAATTTAAGGTCAGGGCTGACAGGGAATGCGCCTGGATCAGTCGCTGTGGATCAGGCACCCGGGATGCTTCGGTAAATTCCACGGAATTCACGAGGTCTCCACGAAAGCTGGGCAGAGTCACACCATCCCGGGTTTCCAGGTCAGATGACCTGGGCTTGGCGTACTGGCCTGCAAAACGCCCTATGCGCACCACGGGCATTTGCAAGCCGTGGACCAGCGCCAGGCTCATTTGCAGCAAGACCTTGAGACGATTCGTGATCAGGGGTGAACTGCACTCCCGGAAATTCTCGGCACAATCACCACCTTGTAACAGGAAACGTTTCCCTGCCTGGGCTTCCGCAATTTGCTCCCGCAGGGAAATAATCTCCCAGGAGGTAACCAGCGGAGGCAGTTCAGCGAGTTCGCTCAACGCGGCAGCCAGCGCCTCCTGATCCGGGTAAGTCGCCTGTTGCAGGGCAGGAAAATCCTGCCATGATTCCGGCTTCCAGTCGGCGGGTGTGTTCACCTCCTGAACGGAAGGTATGTGACCCGGCGTATTCGCTATATTCATTTTAATTTCAAGTCTTTGCTTTGCTTGCCTTGGCAATAACGATAATGGTAGCGACTGTCAGCCCAATAAACCAGAGCAGTGTCCAGTTCGGCATGCTGAGTCCAAGGAAAGTCCAATCAATTTCAGCACACTCACCGGAACCATGGAACACCTCTGACAGCACCTCGGCGAACGGCATGGTTTCCAGCATGTAATTGAGGCCCATCCCGCAATCAGGCACCTGGTCCTGCGGCAGGTTCTGCAGCCAGACATGACGCCCTGCAATCGCAGTTCCCACGACACCTCCAGTGACGAACAGGGATGTGTAGACCCAGCGTCCTGTCTTGCCGGGATTGTGAATGAATGCCAGCAATGCCACCACTCCAATCCATATGAAAGCCAGGCGCTGGAGTACGCAAAGCGGACAGGGATCAATAAAAAGAACGTGCTGCACGTATAAGCCGTAAGCGAGCATGGATGCACACGCCAGCGCCACCAGCAGGAACCAGATTCTTGGGTGGAAAATCACTGCCATTAAAACTACCTCGATTGCATTGCTCATTTGATTCGTTTTACGAATCCCCAGAGAATAAAGACCCGGCTACCAGAGCCAGGTTCCTCTATAATGGCTTTACTATTTGATAGATTCGTC
>DAOWGA010000103.1 GCA_030637665.1 Lysobacterales bacterium
CGGTAATATCGGGAAGTTCCTTTTTTTTGGCATGAACGGTTGCAGCCGCAAGGCTGAAAAGGGCGCAAAGAATCAACAAAAGGACATTTCTTGAAGTCATCGAAATATTTCCTGGTTTGGGAGAATAAGCCTTACAAAGGCGACCTTTTAGTTTATACAAGGCAATATAAGCCGTCTACCGCAAACCGCATTCATGTGATCACCGGCGTCTCAGGCGGCCGGATTGCAAAGTGAATCGATTATGCGGTTCAAACCGGTTATGATTTTGTACATCGCTTCATTGATATTTGGAATTGCCCATGAAACACACTTTTCTGATTTTGCTTCTTTTTTCCAGTGTGGTATTGGCTGACGCACGGGAAGTCGATGATTTTCACTGGCAAGGCGTTGATCGGATTATTGCCATTGGGGACCTGCATGGTGATTATGCAAACTACATTGCAGCGCTGCGCGCCGCCGGCCTGGTCGACAAGAAGGGCAAATGGTCGGGCGGCAAAACCCACCTGGTACAGACCGGGGATATCCCGGATCGCGGCCCTGATACGCTGAAAATCATTGATCACATCAGTCAGTTGAAAAAACAGGCCAAACGCAAGGGTGGCCGGGTCCATAGCCTGATCGGCAATCACGAAGCGATGAACATGTATGGTGATCTTCGATACACCCATCCGGGGGAGTACGAGGCTTTTGTCGACCGTGGCTCAAAGAACCTGCGCAACCGCTACTTCGAGATGACCATGCAGAATCTTGCAGCCCAGGATCCCGAGGGCTTCGCTGCCCTGCCTGAGAATTACCGCGAGGAGTGGAATCAGAAGTTCCCGCTGGGCTGGGTTGAGCACCGCCAGGCCTGGGATCCAGCCTGGAACCCGGAGGGCAAATATGCAAACTGGGTTCTGGACCAGAAAGTAGCCATCAAGATCAATGACACGATCTTCCTGCATGGCGGCATCAGCGGTTATTACTGCCAGAACAGCCTGGAGTCCATCACAAAAATGGCGCGATCTACTCTGAATCATTGTGACCCGAGAAACCAGGGTATTGTGGATGATGAAAACGGTCCCTTGTGGTACCGCGGTCTGTCAGGTGTTGAACCCCAGGCGCCGCAAGAGACTGTTGACGCCATCCTGCAGCATCATGAGGCCAGGCATATCGTGGTCGGCCACACTCCGACAAGCGGTGTGATCTGGCCCCGTTACGATGCAGGAGTTGTAATGATTGATTCGGGTATTGCCGCAGCTTATGGCGGGCACATCGCTTACCTCGAAATTACCCCTGATGGCCTGTTCGCCGGGTATCCGAATCGTAAACTGGCCCTGCCTTCCGACAGCGAAGGACTGGTTCCTTATCTGGAGCAGGTCATCGAAGCCGATCCGGATAACCCTTACCTGCAGGAGCGGTTGGAACGCCTGGTGCATCCGCCGGTCGCTGAAGCAAGCAGGGAAGCCGGCGTGGATGCGGCGTCTGGTGCAGGTAATGGGGAAACTGCGGATGCCACAGCAGCATCCCCGCAACCAGTAGTGCCTGAACCCATTCCTATTTGCGGCATTTCCCAATAATTTTTTTATCGAAGTCCTTATCGCTCTTCATAGTGACAAAGAACTTATCCATGAATTTGAGTGCCTTTTTTAGTGAGCCCGAACTGAGCCGGGTTTCGTTATTGATCAGCGAGTAAATCGCCTGCTCATTGTCGAGGAATCGCTGCCTTGATTCCGGCAAGGTGTCGTTATGCCTGCAAAATCCTCGAAAGAGCCGTTGCGTCACGGTGCTCACCGGCAAATTGGCGGGCGGCGCAGCATAATGGGTATTGACCAGGCCCGAGGCGTCGAAATCGTAGGGGACGGGATAGATAGGACCATTTTCGGGATCCTGTCCGATGAGTTTGGCATTGTGGCAGCATTTATCCAGTTCAGGTCCCCTCAGTGGTGTGAAGTCCAGATTCCCGATCATGTATTGAAACAGAGATAAATAGCTTGCCATCTGTGGATCGAGCTTTGTTGATCTGGTTTTTGCGAGCTCCAGCTTTTCCTGGCCGTTGCGTTTGGCCACATCGCTGTCATCCTCGATCAGGAAAGCGAATTTCGGGTCCTGTGCATCGCCGCTTTCACTATCCACGTAGGTGATAGTCAGAGGGCGCACTCTGAAACTGAAGTCGGTGATCAGGTTGTACATCTGGTAGGCCAGCATTTCCAGCACGTAATACTGTACAAACTTGGTGCCCTTGTCACAATGAGTGACCATCTTAATGGACTTTTGTCCACGGAACGTCGTGCCTTTGGCGGTTTCCTTATTGAAGCGCAGCTTGATTGGCGGGTAGCGGCAGACAACTTGCCGGGTGATGCCCCTGCGCTCCACGGTCAAATCCAGAGTGTTGCTATTTCCCAGATCATCGGTGAATTCGATTTTCGCCGGTTTGGCTTTCTGATCTTTTGCATGCCGCTCGATGTACTTCCAGGGGCCAGTCATGGTGACTGTGAGGGTTTCAGAGGTCGAAAAAAGTTTCGCCGGTTTGGGCGAATTTTCTTCATCTTCCGCACAGATGGCTGGTGTGGAAGGCAGGAGGAGGAGTGTGAAGAGGGTATACAATCCGGCGGATTTCAATGTCATGAGAAATATTCCTTTTTGAATCTGGAAAATTGGTTTTTATACTCTTGTTCAACACAGATTATAGTAATTCTGCGAATTATTGCACGGCTTGTGGAATTTAATGCTGGTTTCAGCGTGGAATTTCAGAGGCCAGCCAAGCTGCAACAGAACTTTGCAGATACCAAGGACACAGTGAGAGATGTATGGATAACAGCTGCCACGACAGGATCAGGGAAGCTTGTCCCGGCATCAGGAAGGTCTTTGATCCGGCCGGTATTTTCAATCCGGCTAAGCTGTTCCCGTGATCGCGTTGCGGGAAGTCTGGAATGCTGAAGCCAGGTGTAGTTTCCGCAGCATAGTGCGTTTCTTGCTGTGATGTCCCTGCATGCGCTGCAGGATGTCATCCAGGGTTCTCACCGCCTCTATGATGTGGGGGCCTTTGTTCAGCATCACGCACTCGGCCGCCTGGCTCATGGCGGCATCGGTGATCTCCGCACGCGAGGCGTGGCCACGCTTGGTCAGGCCTTCCAGCACCTGGGTCGCCCAGATGACGGGCACGTGCGCTGACTCGCACACCCACAGTATTTCTTCCTGTACTTCGGCCAACCGTTCAAATCCGCACTCAACACCGAGGTCGCCACGCGCTATCATGACGCCGCAGGCGGGAAATTTCAGGGCTTCAAATAGCATGGCGGGCAGGTTGGCGAAACCCCTGTTGGTCTCGATTTTTAATACCACTCCAACGTTTTCGCAACCCAGTTCATGCAGTCGCTCGCGCAGAGCACGGACATCGTCGGGCCGGTTGGCAAATGAGAGGCCAATCATGTCGGCATGCCGGGCCGCGAACTCAAGGTCTTTCAGGTCTTTTACGCTGAGCGCAGGCAGTTCCAAATCGGTGTCGGGAAGGTTCACGCCCTTGTCCCGGGCGAGTTTCTCCACCGGGTTTCGCGTGTGGGTAATGCGAATTTGCAATTGCTCCGAACCAATTTTCTCAACGATTCCGGCAATGCGCCCGTCATCGAAGCACACTTTCTCACCCGGGTGTGCATCGCGGTAAATTTCAGGAATGGGCAGCGAGACGACACCCGGGCTCAGTAATTCTCCATTATCGTCATGTATTGCAGATTTGCCCGGTTCTTCGCTGCCTGACATGAACAGGACATCGCCGGTACGGAGACGGATTACACTGTCTATTGGGGGAAGCTTCCTGATGATTGTCTTCTGAGTGACGTCACTCCCATCGCCGCGCAGGTTTAGAATCGTGCCATTGGACACGTAAGTGGTTTTTTTGGACTCAGCCCAGCACCCGTCTGTGGTCACCTCCCTGATGCGCCAGCTTCTGCGCGAACCACGAGCATCCTTCATGCGTACCCGGTCACCCACCATGAGCTGTGCCAGCCAGGCCTGTTCCAGGGCGATATTGGCATCGGCTGCATCCATCTCACGCCGTGGCAATTCCTCCGATGTCAACCAGATACGGGCCGGGCGCAAGACCTGGCCATGCGAATTCCTGAGCGGTCGGATTTTTAAAACGGCCGGCTCAGGTTCCATGGGACCCGTGCGTAACTTAGGGCCACCCAGGTCCATCAGAATACGGCAGGATCGCCCCGTCACACGTTCCGCATCGCGCAGGTGTTCGATCGTACGGGACCAGGTGGGCGGAGTGTCATGCGCACAGTTGATGCGCAGGCAGTCCATCCCACCTTTGACCAACTGGTGCACCATCAGGTAATCATCAGCGGCCTCCGAGGACATGGTTACCATGATATGCGCCCTTCGTTTCACCGGGTGGTGACCCAGCAAGCTGATGGCATTCTGCTCGAGACGGTCCGTACGCGCATCCAGGGCCTTGTATAAATCCGGTGGACTCATAGCGCTTCGTTCCTGCCCGCTCAGCAGGTACAGGTTGTGCAGGACGGCATTGACGGTAGCCAGCACATGAGCTTCCGCCCGCCCAAGCGAAGACAGACCCAGGCTGGCCAGTTGGTCCTGCAGCGGCCGCAGATCCCGGCCCCGCAGCGCCAGGTAGTGCAACAGGTTTTCCGCACTTGCATGGCGATCAGGTGGTAACTCCTGCAACGCAGCTCGACCGGATTCCGCCTGTTGCTCAATCGCCCGGCGTAAGGATTCCATTTGCCTGATCAGGTCTTCACAGGCATTTGTCGGCGGCGGTCGGTGTGCGCTAAGGCTCATAATTACAAACTCCCACAATCACACTAAACCGCAAACCGTTGCTGCGACATGATCCAACTCATGTCGGCGTCAAAATCGATGGTTTATTTACCGGTGGGAGCAGAACTACATTGCGGTCAGCGCAAGCCGTTAAGCAGCTTTTGGATTCTGCGACTAAACTTACAACAACAAGCTTTGTATTCGGATCTTGTCAAAATGCCTGACAGACAGAGGAGAGTGTCATGAGCTACCAGGATACCTGCTGCACTCTGGTACCGTATTTTAAAGTGCACCAGGGCCAATTGGCGGCCTTCAGAGAAGGCTGTAATAAATTTGTAGAAAAAACCCGAACCGAGCCCAAATGCATGTTTTACGGATTCAGCTTCGATGGGGACGAAGCGCACTGTAGAGAAGGTTACGAGGATGCGGATGCCCTCCTGCACCACCTGGACAATGTCGGGGCACTGTTTGATGAAGCGTTGAAGATTGCAGACCTCACCCGGCTCGAAGTCCACGCCCCCGAATCGGAGTTGGACAAACTCAGGGAACCGCTGGCCGGGTTGAATCCGCAGTTTTTTACTCTGGAAACAGGGTTCCGGCGTTAAGTTAGCGGCAATCAGATAAAACGCATGGAAAAATCAGTGGCTCGAACACTCTTCGTGATATCGCCAGTGGAAATGAAGTCCACACCGGACTCGGCTACAGCGCGGACAGTGTCCAGATTGATGCCACCGGATGCTTCCAGTTGGATTTTTCCTTTGTAATGCCGCACGGCTTCACGCAGTGTGTCGAGCGCGAAATTGTCCAACAGCGCTCTTTGGGCGCCAGCAGTGACAGCCTCCGCCAGTTGGCCCATATTTTCCACTTCAACTTCGAGTAATAGTTCCGGGTAATCCCGTCTGCCCCGGCTGACCGCTGTGCCGATGGATCCCGCAGCCGAAATATGGTTCTCCTTGATCAGGATGGCGTCGAACAGGCCGATCCGGTGATTGCTGGCCCCGCCGCAGCGCACGGCGTACTTTTGTGCCAGGCGCAGACCGGGCAGCGTCTTGCGTGTGTCCAGGATGATCGCGCCGGTGCCTTCAACGGTATCTACAAACTGTCTGGCACAGCTTGCCGTGCCGGATAAGGTTTGCAGGAAATTGAGGGCGGTTCGTTCGCCGCTGAGAATGGAGCGGGCCTGGCCCCGAAGACGGCAAATTTCCATGTCGGGTCTGATCACATCGCCGTCGCTGGCTTGCCAGCTGATGTCTATTTTCGAATTCAACTGCCTGAATGTTTCATCAAACCACGGTTGGCCCGCAAGGACGGCATTTTCGCGGCTGATGACCCGGGCTTCCAGTTGTATTTCTTCAGGGATCAGGCTGGCGGTACGATCGCCATCCGCCATATCTTCCGCCAGGGCCCTGGCAACGTCGGACGATACTGATTCCGGAGCTGTCGCTGCGCCGCCAGGTCCCATCTCAGAAATCTGCCAGTTGCGTAGTGCCGATTCCATGTTCCTCCAGCAGTATGGGAATGTCATCGACAATGGGATAGATTACTTTGGAATCTTCGGTGATCAGGGCTTCCTTCAGCGCATTCTTTACCGTTTCTCCATGGATATACTGAACTTCACCGGCACCGATCGCACGGTTCAGTTTGCCCAGCTTCGAAGCAGGCAGTCGTATCAGAGGCGTCTTGCTGACAGGGCAGCAAAGGATTTCAAGCAACTTTCCATCAATGGACATGATTTTCGGCATCCAGTTGTTGCGGGGCTTACATTGTACTGAAAGCCGGCGGTGGCTCCCATTTGAATTAGCAAATTTATGTCCTGACTGAAGTGTGTGAAAGTGCCGGGGCTGGTACAATATTCCGCTTCGATTTTAATCTTAAAGCAAGGGGCATTGATCGTGACTGAAAAGGTGCTTGTAGGCATCATCATGGGTTCCCAATCTGACTGGGACACCATGAAGAGTGCTGCTGATACGCTCGACAGCCTGGGCGTCGCTTATGAAACGCGAGTCGTTTCCGCACATCGCACCCCGGACCGGATGTTCGAATACGCCGAGCAAGCAGCCGGCAGGGGCCTGATGGTTATTATTGCGGGCGCTGGCGGAGCGGCACATTTACCTGGCATGGTGGCGGCGAAGACGGTGGTGCCGGTGCTGGGCGTGCCTGTGCAGTCGCGGGCCCTGAGTGGCATGGATTCCCTGTTGTCGATCGTTCAAATGCCAGCCGGGATTCCGGTGGGTACCCTGGCCATCGGTACGGCCGGTGCGGTCAATGCTGCCCTGCTGGCGGCCGCTATTATCGGCAACTATTGCCCCGAAGTGCGGCAGGCGCTGGAGCAATTCCGGGAAAATCGCCGGGACACGGTACTGGCCAGTCCGGACCCCAGCAAGGCATAGAACTGTGACTCAATCAGTGCAGAATGCGCTCCCGGGATTGAGCCGTGTCGGCGTTCTTGGTGGCGGCCAACTGGGGCGGATGATGGCGATTGCCGGCATTCCGCTTGGCCTGAAATTTATTTTTCTTGACCCCTCAGCCGAGGCTTGTGCAGGTTCGCTGGGTCAACTGCTGCAGGCTGAATTCTCAGATGTGGATGCGGCGCGTCGACTGGCGGCCATGGTCGATGTCGCGACTTTTGATTTTGAAAATGTCCCGCAGGAAACAGCACAGGCGCTGGCACAGATCAAGCCTCTTTATCCACCTTCCAAAGCACTGGGGTCGTGCCAGGACCGGGTGGTGGAGAAAGAGATCCTGACCGGGCTTGGGATCAGGGTGACGCCTTACCACACCGTATCCAGCCGTACTGACCTTCTGGACGGCCTGGATAAACTGGGTTATCCGGCGGTCCTGAAAACCCGTCGCCTGGGCTATGATGGCAAAGGGCAGGCTGTGATCCGTGACCAGGAAGATCTGGAGCGCGCCTGGCAGCAGTTGGGCGACCAGGAATTGATCCTTGAAGCCTTCGTGAAATTCGATGCGGAGTGTTCATTAATCGCTGTCCGTGGAACCGGAGGGGAAACCCGTTATTGGCCTTTGACGCGCAATGTGCACTCGGAAGGAATTCTTGCCCTCAGCCTGGCCGGAGATTTTGACCAGGCACTGCAGTCACAGGCGGAAGGCATTATTTTGCGCCTGCTGGACCATTTTGATTACACCGGCGTGCTGACCCTCGAATTCTTCGTGCTGGATGATGAGTTGCTGGTCAATGAGATAGCACCCCGGGTCCACAATTCAGGGCACTGGACCATCGATGGTGCGCAGATTTCACAATTTGAAAATCATATGAGGGCGATTACCGGAATGCCGCTCGGCGGCACTGCGGCGAACTGCGAAGCCCTGATGTTCAACTGGATCGGCCATCTGCCCGCCCGCGCACAAATCCTGTCAATCCCCGGAGTGCACTGGCATGACTATGGAAAAGCGGCCAGGCCGGGACGAAAAATTGGACATGCGACGCTGACTGCGGAATCCAGGCAGGAGTTGGCGGTAAATGCCCGCCGCCTGGCGGCTGCAGCGGGCGGCATGTTTCCCTGTCTGCTGAACACTATTCCGGGTATGAATGCCTGAGCCGGGAAGCGCGTCTCAGTCCAGCGAGTCGATCAGGCTGCAAACTGTATCGACGATCTGATCCGCCTGCTCCCGATCGATAATCAGGGGAGGCAACAGGCGTATCACGTTGTTCCGCGTGATATTCAGCAGCACACCCTTTTCCAGCGCTGCAAATTTCAGCTGATTGACGTCGCGGTCCAGTTCGATACCGATCATCAGGCCGCGGCCACGAATGTCCTTCACCCGTGAGTCGTCCTTCAGCCTCGTTCTGAAGGCCTGGAAAATGTGTTCGCCGGTGTGCGTCACCTGAGCGGGCAGGTCCTGGGATTCCATGATGTCCAGCACGGCGCAGGCTGTGCGTGACGCCAACGGGTTGCCGCCAAAGGTGGAACCATGGCGACCCGGTGTAAAGGCCTCGGCTGCAGCCCCTTGCGCCACGCAGGCGCCGATCGGGAAACCATTGGCCAGCGCCTTTGCGGTAGTTAGGATATCCGGTTTGGCTGCTTCGTGCTGGTGAGCGTACCACTTGCCGGTGCGGCACAGTCCCGACTGAATTTCGTCGAAGATAAGCAGCCAGCCCTGTTGGTCGCATATGGCGCGCAGGTCTTCGAGGTAGCCGGGCCCCGGAACACGGATACCGGCTTCACCCTGGATCGGTTCCACCAGGATGGCCGCAACTTCATTACTACCATGGGCGATTCTCTGTATGGCTTGAACATCGCCAAACGGAGCCCGCACAAAGCCGCTTACCAGGGGTTCAAAACCCGCCTGGGCTTTACGGCTGCCGGTAGCAGAAAGCGCCGCGAGCGAGCGTCCATGGAAGCTGTTTTCCATGACGATGACCCCCGGCTTGTCCAGGCCGCGTTCGTGGCCCAGGATTCGCGTGATCTTGAGGGCGCACTCAACAGCTTCGGTGCCCGAGTTCGCCACAAAAACGCGATCCATTCCAGTGATATCGGCCAAACGGTCTGCAAGTTTTTCCTGCCATGGTATCCGTACCAGGTTAGCCGTGTGCATGAGTGTTCCGGCCTGCTCGCTGATGACCTGTGTCACTTCCGGGTGGGCATGGCCCAGTGCACAGACACCCAGTCCGCTGATCGCATCAAGGTATCGTTTTCCGTCCGCGTCCCACAGCCAGGCGCCTTCGCCACGCTCGAATGCCACGGGAAGGGTGGCGTAGGTATTCATCAGGTGATTGTTCATCAGGGCTCCAGGCAGGGAATCTGTCCTATCGGGAAATCGCGGAGTCTAAATCCGGCTGCCTGAATATTCAATGCAAAAATGGCCATTGCATGGGGCAGTCGGCATGATTGGGGGAATCTGCAGTCAAAATCCCGTGAGTATCTTCCAGCGGTTCACGATGGCGCAAAACAAGGCGGCGGTTTTTTCAGTGTCATAAATCGCTGAGTGTGCTTCGGATTCGTTCCAGTCGATGCCAGCCGCCTGTACAGCCCGGGATAGCACAGTCTGTCCGAAAGCCAGCCCGCCCAGGGTGGAGGTGTCGAAAGAACTGAAAGGGTGGAATGGGCTGCGTTTGAATTCAGTGCGTTCGATTGCCGCATTCAGAAAAGAGAGATCGAAAAATGAGTTGTGGCCAACGAGGATGGCGCGCTGGCAACCGGTAGCCCTCACTTCCTTGCGCACGGGTTGTGAAATCTGTCGCAAGGCTTCCTTCTCCGGCAGTGCCATGCGCAGCGGGCTATCCAACTGGATTCCGGTGATTTCGAGTGATTTTGGCTCGATATTCGCTCCCTCGAATGGCTCGACGTTGAAGGCAACGGTTTCGGCGATGAACAGGCGCCCAAAATCATCCATTCGGATGATACATGCGGCGATTTCCAGCAGGGCATCTTTGCTCGAATTGAAACCCCCTGTCTCAACGTCTACCACCACGGGCAGAAATCCCCTGAATCGATCGGCAATGCGCGGCATAATGGACCCCAAGCGGTGAGCAACCGAGCATAAGGGATTGTGTTACAAATTGCCATGATGATGCACTCAAGCGTAATAAGGCGCCTGCAAGGCTTGGCCGGGCCGGAAATCAAATCCTGTTCAGGTCTCTTGATTGCCTGGTTTTTCGTCACGCTTGCGCTCTCGCAGACGCTCTTCGCAGAGCAACAGGACACGGCCTTGCTCTGGTCCATCATGGACGGCGATCGGCAGGCGGGATACCTGCTTGGCACGATCCATAGCGAGGATCCCAGGGTGCTGGAGTTCCCGGAAAATTTCCTGGACCAGCTCCGCTCCAACCAGGTATTTGCGATGGAAATAGTCCCGGATCTTCCAACCTTGTCCAGGCTGACCGACTATATGCGATATCAGGACGGCACGACTCTCGAGAGCCAGGTTGGCCCGGAAAGGTACGGGAACATCAGCAAGGTACTGTCGCAGTATCAAATGCCGCCCGAATGGGTTGCGAAAATGAAGGTCTGGGCCACGGTGATGACACTGAGTGTCCCGCCGCCGGAAACCGGGTTCTTCATGGATTTCTCGCTTTCATTGCGCGCAGCCGGCAGTGGCCTGCGGGTCGTGGGCCTGGAAACGCTTGAAGAGCAACTTTCATTTCTTGAAGAGATGCCAATGGAACAGCAACTGGCCCTGCTCGATCAGGCTTTGCTTGAGTATGACCGGGTGCGGGAAGTTCACGATCGAATGGTGGACAACTACCTGGCGGGCGACCTGCAGGCCCTGGCAACCGAAGCTGAGAACCAACTGGACCAACTGGACCAGAAGGTGAAGGACTACTTCATTGAGCAGGGAATCTATGCAAGAAACCATCGAATGCTGGAATCACTACTGCCATTGCTGGATCGGGATCAGGTATTCGTAGCCGTGGGCGCCCTGCACTTACCCGGGAAATCGGGACTGCTTGCCCTGTTGCGTGAGCACGGCTACCGCTTGCAGCCTGAAGCGCTTCCTTTCAGTGTCGAAGAGCCCTGATTTCTAGTGCCGCAGTGCGGGCGTCAGGGAAAAAAGCAATGCAATTACCATGAAGCTGATCCCCCAGCCTGGCTCCAGGAAAATGGTGCTTACCCCGAGTATCGCGAACATCAGCCCCGCCGCAATACCGTCTCCGATGCGGTCGGCCGTGCCCGCGTCACGTCCGGTCAGTTTCAACAGGATGTGATCCAGGCTGATTTTTCCGCCGCCATGGAAAACCAGTGGCAGCAGGATTACGACGAAAAGGAGGGGAAGCTTGTAATTGCCCGCACCCCTGCTGGTAATGACATAGCCTTCCCATAGTTGCTCATATGACGTCCATTCAGCAGGCCAGTGCACCGCGGCCGTTGCCACGACCGTGATCACGATGAGCGAAATCGCGGCAAAACGCGTGAACAGTCCCAACAGGATCATCACCGCAAAGACCAATTCACCCCAGGTTGCAGCGAACCAGTTCAGTTCCGGTGGTATCGTGCTGAATGGCCACGGGAAACCCTTTTGCCAGTCGGCCCAGGGGATATCGGCGAACCAGTTTTTACCGCCGAGTTTTTTCGTACCGGATTCCCAGAATTCCCAGAACATGATCAGCCGCAGTACCAGCGGCCACAGGTAATTTCCACTTGCCCGCAGTCGTGCTGTCAAGTTGTCGTAAATGTCGAACATCCCCTTCTCCCAGGCCCTAATGTGATTGTCAGCTTGGCCGGGAGCCAAGAAGGATGTCTTTGTCTCTCAGTTCCCGCAGCAGTTCCTCACCTTTATCGATCACCACCGATGGTTGCGGGTGATTGATACTGTTCGCGATTTCGGCCAGCAATTCACGGCCGGTCAGGCCGCGGTCTTCAAGCAGGAGATTTATCAGCAAACGTGTAACA
>DAOWGA010000186.1 GCA_030637665.1 Lysobacterales bacterium
GCAGGCAAAAGAAGAAGCCGAAACCCAGTTTCATGCCGTGCTGATGGCAGCATTCGAGCGCATGAACCTTGTAACCCGGGAGGAATACGATGCCCAATGTGCCGTGTTGGCACGCACCAGGGAAAAACTCGAGATTCTGGAGAAGCGCCTGGATCAACTACAATCCGACTAGCAGTCTGTCGCGGCAGCATCCCGATCGAATTTCTTACACAGATCTCCAGTTCTTTCCTGCTGACCCCACATGCCTGAACCGGCATCATTAGCGCAACAGTGTATTTTTCAACGGAGGTCGGATGGGTCTTGCGCTGGTTCACAGCCGGGCAGGCGTAGGAGTTAGTGCGCCGGAAGTCACCGTGGAAGTACACCTTGGCGGAGGACTGCCCCGTATGTCCATGGTGGGACTGCCGGAAACCGCTGTGCGGGAAGCCAAGGACCGGGTAAAAGCAGCCCTGTTGAATGCTGGCTTCAAGTTTCCCCAGGTGCATATCACGATTTCACTGGCTCCGGCCGATTTGCCCAAGGAAGGCAGCCGCTTCGACCTGCCGATCGCCCTGGGTATCCTGGCCGCATCCAGCCAGGTCCCGGACGATCGGTTTCCTGAATTCGAATTCATCGGTGAATTATCACTCAGCGGTGAGCTAAACCTGGTAAAGGGTGTTCTGCCGGTCGCGCTGCAGGCGAAACGGGCAGGCCGGGGACTCATTGTACCGCTGGAAAACGGCCCCGAGGCCGCACTGGCAAGAGGTGAAAATCTGTACTGTGCCACCAGCCTGCTTGCGGTGGTTTCCTGGCTGCACGGTCAAGAATCACTGCCGGCCGCGGTCGAACAGGCAGGAAGCGAACAGCCTCAGGCAAAGGACCTGGTCGATGTGATCGGGCAACCACTCGCACGCAGGGCACTCGAGGTCGCCGCAGCAGGCGGGCACAACATCCTTTTTAGCGGGCCACCGGGCACAGGCAAAACCATGCTGGCGTCGCGCCTGCCCGGAATCCTGCCTCCACTCACTGAAAGCGAAGCATTGGAAGCAGCCTCCGTGGCATCCATCAGCCAGGGCGGCCTGAACATCAGCCATTGGAAATCCCGAAGTTTCCGGGCACCACATCACACCGCCAGCGGAATCGCGCTGGTTGGCGGTGGTTCCCGGCCACGGCCGGGTGAAATATCACTGGCGCACCATGGTGTCCTGTTTCTGGATGAATTACCCGAATTCAGCCGACATGTGCTGGAAGTCTTACGCGAACCCATGGAATCAGGTCAGATTGTCATTTGCCGGGCGGCCCGATACGCGCTGTTCCCCGCTCGTTTCCAACTGGTAGCGGCCATGAATCCATGTCCTTGTGGATATGCCGGTGACCGGGCCGGACAATGCCACTGCTCGGGAGATCAAATCCAGCGCTATCGTGCCCGCATTTCCGGACCGCTAATTGACCGCATCGATTTGCAAATCGAAGTACCCAGGCCACCCGCCCTGGTGATGTATGACAAAGGCCCACGCCCGGAAGACAGCGCCACAGTGCGCAAGAGGGTAATCGACGCCCGGCAAATCCAACTGGAGCGAGCTGGTGTGCCTAACGCACAACTGAGTAGCCAGAAACTCAGAAAGCACTGCTCTCTCGATCAGTCTTGCCGTCTTTTGCTGGAATCCGCTGCCCGGCATCTGACTTTTTCTCCGCGCGCCTGTCAGCGCGTTTTGAAAGTCGCCAGGACCCTGGCCGACCTTGACGGCTGCGATTCCATCGGAAAGAGCCAGCTTGCCGAGGCGATTGCCTACCGTCGCCTGGGCATAGAGACCAATTCACCGCCGGGCCTGTTCGAATTCTCCTGAGAGTACGACCACACAGTCAGTATTGCGGGAAAGATCAGGGATGATATGCTTAGCCTGACTATTGCCATTACATATACTGGCAAATTTGTGACAGTTTATATTTCATTTGAACGCATTCGCTAAAAGTTTACTCAGGATTCTCATCGTTGATGACGAGGCGTTGGCGCGTCGCGGCCTTATGCACCGATTGAACAATGTCGATGACGCCGAGGTCGTGGCGGAAGCCCGCAACGGGCGCGAAGCGCTCAAGGCCATCCGCGAACTCAAACCGGATCTCGTTTTTCTGGACATCCAGATGCCGGGCATCGGAGGCTTCGAAGTGATTGCTGAACTGCAGGGCGAAGACATACCGGCAATCGTATTCGTAACCGCTTTTGATGAATACGCGATCAAGGCTTTCGAAGCAAATGCTCTGGATTATCTGCTCAAACCCATCGACGACAGCCGCCTGCGTGAAGCCGTGTGTCGTGTGCGCGAAAGTCTGGACCAGAAACAGGCGATGAAACACAAGAAATCGCTGCTCAAACTGGTTGGCCAGATTACCGGCGAGAACATTGGTAGCATGACCGAAATTAGCACCAAGGGCGTAGACAGGATGAAGAAAAAGGAAATTTCGAAACTGGCCATCAAGGACGGCGGCCGCATCACCTGGATACCCCAGGATCAAATTGAGTGGATCGACGCTGCGGGAGACTACATGTGTGTGCACGTAGGTGGCGAAACCCACATCATGCGCAAGACCATGAAGGAACTTGAAGCCGAGCTTGAGCCCAGTATTTTCCAGCGAATTCATCGTTCGACCATCGTAAACGTCAATCGGGTCAAAGAAATGCAGTCGCACATCAATGGTGAATATTTCCTGACCCTGGAAGGTGGCCACACCACAAAACTCTCGCGTACTTACAAAAACAAACTGAAATATTTCAGCTAAAAGCAGCCGCTCAAAGGCATTCCAGGGCCGGATCGAAGTCGTTTCACCGCCCCCTGCGGTCCAGCTACCGCAAACCGTGACTTTCGTCACAACTCTTCTGAAAACCTGACCTCTAATATGACGATTCATTGCTGAAGCAGTGGGCCGATGTAACGAATTGCCCTTTTAAGGCGTCAAAAACAGGGATTAGAGGAGAGATTATGGGTATTACAGAGAGGGCTGTGAAGAATCCGGCGGCTGTAGCTGTCGCGGTGGCCATTATCGCCCTGTTTGGATTATTCAGCCTCAAGAATCTACCCGTCCAGCTTTTCCCGGATATAGATCTTCCCCAGCTTAACGTGCAGGCTAGCTGGCGTGCGGCATCTCCAAAAGAAGTGGAGTCCGAAATACTCGAACCAATGGAGGAGGTCCTCCAGGGACTTCCCGGTATGCAGGTCATGGAAGCGAATGCCTTCAACGGCGGCGCTTTTGTGAACATGCGGTTCAACCTGGACACCGACATGCAGGCCACCCTGATGGATGTTATTGGCAGATTGAATCGCCTGCCACCCCTGCCGGCGGATGCCGATCCACCCGTGGTACAACTTGGCGGCCGTGGCAGCGCCAACAGCGCACTGACCTGGTTCTTCGTACAAAAACTACCCGGCACACCGGGCCAGTTGACCGATTATGCCCAGCAGGTCGAGGACATCATCAAACCCCGAATCGAGGCCATTGAAGGTGTCGCCGGAGTAAGTTTCCTGGCTGGCGCTCCGGAGCAACTGCAGATCACCATCGACCCTTACCGTGCCGCGGAACTCGGACTGCCATTGACCGACATTGCTGCCAGGGCCAGCCGCAGCACCGATATTTCCGGTGGTTTTGTGGATGTGGGGCGGCGTCAATACACACTTCGCTTTGAAGGCCGCTACGACCCGGATCAACTGCGCAACCAGGTACTCGAATGGCGCGATGGGCAGCCGGTCCGCCTCGGCGATATTGCCGAAATCAAGATAGACAGGGGTCCGCGTCGTGACATCGTAGTGCAGAATGGCAACCCTGCCATGGGCGTACGTATCGACCGCCAGAATGGAGCGAATGTCCTCGGCGCTCTAACCGAAGTCAAGGCCGCGATGGATGAAATCCGCGAAGGACCTCTCAAGGAACTCGGCCTCGATGTACAGCAGTCCTTCGACGCTTCCGTTTTCATCCAGCGAGCGATCAAACTGGTGAGCAACAACCTGTTGCTCGGCGTTCTGCTGTCGGTGGGTGTCTTGTGGTGGTTTCTTCGTGACGGCCGTGGCACTTTGCTGATTGCAACATCAATCCCGGTTTCCCTGCTGGCAACCTTTATCGTGCTGCAACTCACCGGCCGGTCTCTCAACGTCATTTCTCTTGCCGGGCTGGCATTTGCTGTCGGCATGGTGCTGGATGCAGCCATCGTCGTCTCTGAAAACATCGTGCGCTTACGGGAACGGGGCGAGATTCCCGGCAAGGCCGCACTGTTGGGTACCGGACAGGTGCAGGGCGCTCTGCTTGCGTCCACTGCAACTACAGTCGCTATTTTTCTGCCGGTACTCTTCCTGCGGGATGTTGAAGGCCAGTTGTTCGCCGACCTGGCGTTGACAATTGCGATTGCTGTCTGTGCATCCCTGCTGGTTGCCCTGACCATATTGCCGGCCATGGCGAGTAATTGGCTAAAACCGGGAAAACTGACCCGCGGGCATGCGCCCCGGTGGGAACGGATTTCGGGTTTCCTGATGAAGGCAAGCAGCACACCGCTGCGCCGGTCGACCATTATTGCCACCCTGGTGGCGGTGCCACTGTTGACAACCTGGCTCCTGTTTCCGCAACTGGATTATCTGCCACCGGTCAAGCGCGATGCCGTGGATGCCTTCTTGCAGACACCGCCAGGCGCTACCTGGGACATGAAAGAAGAGGAAATCGTCGGCACCCTGGTTGAACGCCTCGAGCCTTATATGAGCGGCAGCAAGGAACCTGCTCTCAAGAATTATTACATCTGGATGTTTTCCGGTGGCGGAACAATCGGCGCCCGTGTGCTTGACCAGTCAAAGGTAAAAGACCTGGAAGTCATCATGCGGGATGAAATCCTGGTCGGTATACCGGACTTCAGGGGTTTCGCCGCCCAGGGCAATCTGTTCGGCGGCTTTGGCGGAGGCCGGGATATTGCCGTGCACATGCAGTCATCAGAGGAGCAGGGTCTGATCGACGCTGCGGCTGCGGGCCAGCAACAGCTGATGCGCACATTTCCCGGCGCGAACGTGCGGGCCTTTCCGCCACCCGAACTGGCCGAGCCGGAGCTGAGGATTTATCCAGACGACTCCCGTATCTCGGAAGTAGGATGGAATCGAAATGCAGTCGCCTCAGTCATCCGCACTCTCGGCAACGGTCTGTGGCTGGGTGAGTATTTCGACGGCGAAGACCGCATGGACATCATCATGAAGGCCGAGGGCTGGGAGACACCGGAACAACTGGCCACCACACCGCTAATGACCCCCGTTGGTGAAGTGGTACCACTGGGTGAACTCGTTCAGGTGGAACGCACAACCGGGCCGGGGCAAATTCGCCGCGTGAACGGGCGGCGCACCGTTTCTCTCACCGTCAGTCCACCGGAAAACGTCTCTCTTGAAACAGCGGTCAGTCAGATTCGCGAGCAGGTGGAACCCTTACTGAAGTCCTCGCTTCCCGATGACGGCACCATCATTTACGGCGGCAGTGCTGACAGTCTGAACGATGCCATCGAGGCCATGAGTAATAACTTCCTGATGGCCCTGGTGATTCTGTTCCTGCTGATGGCCGGGCTTTTTCGTTCTCTGAAGGACAGCGCTATCGTCGCGCTGACTATCCCGCTTGCAGGCGTGGGCGGTGTGATCGCCATTCAGGTATTGAACCTGTTCAGCTTCCAGCCCATGGACCTGCTGACCATGATCGGTTTTATCATCCTGCTCGGCCTGGTAGTGAATAACGCCATTTTGCTGGTCGATCAGACCCGGCGCGCGGAGCGTGAAGGCCTGACTCGCGAACAGGCAGTGGAGAAGGCGCTGAATATTCGCATACGGCCCATTTTCATGAGCACTTTCACCAGCATTTTCGGCATGCTCCCGCTGATTCTTCTACCAGGCGAAGGCAGCGTTATCTATCGGGGGCTGGCAACGGCCATTGTCGGCGGAATGAGCTGCAGCCTGTTTTTTACTTTGTTGATGTTGCCCAGCCTGTTGCGAATCGGCACGAGACAACAACTAAAGGAATCGAAAACCCGGCGACTGGAAAGACCCTCCCTGGAATCGGTCGCCTAATTGAGGAATGACCCATGAAACGAATTCTCCTGACAATCATTACCATCCTGATACACACCATGGCCTGGGCGCAGGACACACCGCCGGCTCCAGTTGCGGTAGATGAAGCGAGAGTGGACACCTTCGCTGCCGCCCTATGGGTTTCCGGCACCGTGATCAGCCGGAACGATGCTCGCATCGCCGCTGAAACCGATGGCCGCATCACCTGGGTGGCAGAGGCGGGCATGCGTATCGAAAGCGGTGAGCCATTCGCCACCATTGACGACACAGATTTGCAGCTGGAGCTCAGTGACAACCGGGCGCAGCTTGAAAGCCTGCGGGTGCAGAGGCGTTACCAGGAAAGCAACCTTGAACGACTAAACCTGCTGGCTGCAAACCACAACGCCGCGGTCAACCAACTTGATGAGGCGCGATCACAGCTGGAGATGACCATCCAGGCCATCCGCCGGGCAGCAATAACCATTGCACAGACTCAGCGCCGCATTGATCAGTCCCGCGTACTGGCGCCCTTCCCTGGTATCGTAGTCGAAAGGCTGGTCCAGGCTGGTGAGTTTGTCAGCCGCGGCACTCAAATCGCACGCCTCGTTGACACAGAAAAGCGTGAAATCCGGGCCCGGGCACCGCTGACCATTTCCAGCTACGTCCGGGAAGGGTTGGAAGTTTCAGTGAAACACCAGGACCGTCAATCCCTGAGCCCGGTCACCAGAGTGATCCCGGTTGGTGACGAGCGCTCCCGCATGTTCGAAGTGCGGATCGCCGCCAACGATCCTGCCTGGGTCATCGGCAGCCCGGTTCGTATCGCATTGCCCAACAGCGATCCGCGTGAACTTGTGGCAATTCCCAGGGATGCACTGGTGCTGCGGGGTTCGGAAATGTTCGTGCTTCGGGTTACCGCGGACAACAAAGTCGAAAAGATTCAGGTCGATACCGGAATCGGCCTCGGCGAACTGATCGAAGTCATCGGCGACCTTTCCGGTGGTGATCGCGTTGTCACACGAGGCGCCGAACGGCTGCAAGCCGGCCAGGCAGTAGTGATTTCCGGAGAATCCTGATTTCAGTAACTCAGAGTTGGATTTGTAATTTTCTCCCTGTTCATCGTCTGACCAACAAGTCCAGCTCTGTTTCGCGGCCCGGTGGAGTCCCTCTACCACCGGGCCGTTTTCTAAAGCACCGCAATATGCAGGCTACTGATGATCCAGCCAGAATTCAATTCCCTGCGTATTCAGTGTAACGTCATCCTGCAGCAATCCCCGGAGCTGGTCCTCGGGCAAGTTAACACCGTGTTCGCGGATGCTGTCCAGCAGCCACTCCATCATGGCGGTCTCTATGCATTCAGTCCGATTCCCGGCGCTGCCATACGCTTGCGCAAACTGCACGAAACGTTCGACAGCAGCCTTCATCTTCACGGCAAGCTGGTCTGCATCCTGGACCCGCCCAAAGTGCGTCAGGTACATGTTCCGTGGCGATTTCTCCATCATTCGGTCAATAGAAGCGATCAGAGCGGGAGGGTCAAATTGAATGGGGGTCGTGGTGGGAAAAATGAAGTGCCCATTTTCGCTGTCCAGGTCCCGGTATGAAATACCAAACGTGTCACCGCTGAACCAGCCACTGGTCGTTTCATCCCAAATGCAAAAGTGGTGCCTGGCATGGCCCGGGGTGTCAATGAACAGCAGGGGCCGCTCACCAACCGAAAGACAGTCGCCGTCATCCATAATGATGACCCGCTCTTGCGGAACCGGTATGAGCGTACCGTGCATGGCATCGAATTGTTCATCGCCATAAACTGCACGGGCGCTGGCCTCGAGCCGCGAGGGATCGACCAGGTGACGGGCAGCGCGGGGGTGCGCTACCAGCCTGGCATTGGGTACGCGTTGCATCAACTCACCGGCGCCACCAGCATGGTCCAGGTGCACATGCGTAACGATGACATGGCTGACCTCGTCGACGCTTCTGCCCCTGCTCTCGAGCACGTGGATAATCCGGTCAGCACTGGCATTGTTGCCGACTTCGATCAGCGCCACGGCATTATCCGTCTCCAATAAATAGCAAGCCGCCATCAGTGGACGAACCATGCCACTGTCCAGAGCGACGATGCCGCCTTCATACTCGTATGCCGTTATGCAATCCGCCATGCGCTTTCCCCTGGTTAAATCTGCTTGAATTTTGCTGTACATTCTTGTCGAGTAAGGCAGGATAAAGCAATGACTGAATCACAACCACCTGGCAATCCGCCTATCATCTTCCTGCTGGATATCGACGGAACTTTGATGCCCACCAGCGATATCGACGACCGCTGTTTCTGGAGAGCGATCGATGATGTGCTGGGCGGCGCGCCGGAGCCGGTTGATCTGCGTGGATTCAGGCATGTGACGGATAGCGGAATACTGCAGGAATGGTCGCAACAGGAGCGTGGGAGTCCGCTAAACGCCATCGAAACAGATGCAGTCAGGGAACGTTTCTTCGAACTGACGCGGCAGGCCGCCGACAGATTCCCATGGCTGTTCCATCCCACTCCCGGCCTGCGGAGCTGGATTCAGGATTACCTGAACAACGGCATTGCCTGCATTGGTCTCGCCACCGGAGGCTGGCGCCATACGGCCTGCTTCAAGCTGGGCAGGGCGGGCCTGGACGGCTATCAGCTGCCCCTCGCCAGTTCCGATGAAGCCGTCTCCCGTACACAGATCATGCAAATTGCGCTGGAACGTACACTGGCCCATTACCAGCTACCGGATACAGGCAGGAAACAACTGCGGATCACCTACATAGGGGATGGAATCTGGGACCTGGAAGCCAGCCGCGAACTGGGCTGGGATTTTATTGGAATTGCCGCCAATAAACAGGAATTGAAACTGAAAGAGGCGGGAGCCCGGCTGGTCGTTGGTGATTTCAATCAGCTCCGCAACCGGCATGGCCGGGCTTAACATGCGACAATGAACCACCCGTTCGTTTTCAGATCTTTCGAGTGCGCAAATCTCTCTTTATCATTTTACTGACCGTCTTTTTCGGCCTGCTGATTCCAGCAGAGCTTGTGATTGCTGATGAACTGGATATTGTTATTCGCGGCATCGAGGAGCCCGCACTCAGCAACGTACGTAAGCTGGTAGAGCCCTTCCGTATCACTGGCAATTCCAGGCTATCCAGGCGGCGGCGTGAGGAAATGCGAAAGGCGGCTGATCAGAATGCCCGCATGGCTTTACGGCCTTTTGGTTACTTCCACCCTTCGATCAGCAGCCAGCTGAAACAGCGGGCTGAGCGGTCCTGGTTGCTGGAACTCGAGATCGACCCGGGCCCTCCCGTAGTGATCTCAAAAGTGGTGCTGGAGATACGTGGTCCGGGAGCGGCCCTGCCTGAACTGCTGCAATGGAAGTCTGCCTGGCCGCTGGTTCAGGGCAAAACCCTGGTCCAGCCAGATTGGGATCAACAGAAGCAGCGTGCGCTGGATATTGCCGCTGATAACGGCTACCTCCTGGCAGAATTTACCCGTCACAGCATGGAAGTGGACCTGGAGAGGAACGAGGCGGAACTGACCCTGGCCCTGGAAACCGGAGAACAGGCAGTGATGGGTGTGGTCCGATTCGACCAGGACCTGGTCAAACCACACATTCTGGAGAACCTTCCCCGCTTCAAGGCTGGAGATCCCTACAACGCATGGATAATGGAGAGATTTCGCATCGACGTCTGGCGGACCGGCTACTTCAGCAATATCGAGATTGTCGAAGAACGCCGGCTGGAAGAATCTCCACCGCGTGTCAACCTGAATATCACTCTTGAGCCAAGAAAGAAAAATACTTACCAGGGAAGCATCGGA
>DAOWGA010000124.1 GCA_030637665.1 Lysobacterales bacterium
GATAGCGCGTGCCACCTGAATTGGTCGCGACGCCGAATGCCTCTCCTGTATCCGGGTCGTGTTGCACCGCGTCGATTTCGCCATAGCCGCTGATGTTACCGGCATTCAGTACTTCAAATCCGGCCAGGGCAGGGCTTTGCGCGGGTTCTTTGAACGCCGGCACCGGCCGCTGTGCAGGTGGCACCATGGGCAGCACCACACGTGCTCCTTCCGGCCCCCCGAGTTCCAGCTTGCTGATCATCGGAAAAGCTGTGGGCCACAGCATGGGCCACTGGGCATTGTTGATGGCAAGCCGGATACGGTGGCCTTTGGGAAACACCCAGGAAGTGAATTGCATCTCAATGTCGAGCTTGAATGTCTCGCCCGGAACCAGGTCGCTGGGCTCGCGAGCCGATTCGCGATGCGTGCCGTTGAAGCCCGCACCGCTGACCTGGGTAACCTGACCGTCCGGGGATACGTCGGAAATCCGCACCACCCAATTGGCGCGTGTGGCGTTGCTTGCAACGCTCAGCAAAGCCCTGGGAAAGCCAAGAATTTCCAGCGGCGCCTCCAGTGGCGCACTGTCGTAAACCAGGCTGTGATCATCCATGGGTTGCTGGTCGGGCGGGACGTTGCCCCACCACATCACCGGCCCGCCACCTTCAAGACCTACGGACGCCTTGTATTCCAGTTGATGAGTGGCCGCCTGCCCCGGTGCAGCGCCCAGGCCATGATCGGCATGCGCGTAAAAGACCTGTTGCCGGCCACGCTTCAAGGGCCATCCTTCTTCCCAGCGCCAGTGACCCGGTATTTCCTTCAGGCCCGGATCGGGCGGATACCAATCGCGTATATAGACCGCAAAAGCCGGCTCGTCCATGATTCCGGTGTCTTTGCCCTTGAGCCAGTGATCCCACCAGCGCACTGCCTCAAAGCGCCACTCCATTTGTGGGGCGGGCCAGGCGTTGTGCGGGAAATAGTGGTCCCAGGGCCCGATTAATGCCTTGACCGGGGCTGATACGTTTTCCAGCATCCGTGGGAGGGAGTTGCGATAACCGTCGAACCAGCCGCCAATATGAAAGCCGGGGATTTTAATTTGGTCATACTTGTCACGCGCCGACGCGCGGTCCCAGAACGGACCATCCCGTTGCTGACGCATATAGGTGTACACACTGGGTTCTACATCGAAGCGCTGCCTGACCCATTCTTCGTCCATCACAAAATCCGGTGCGCCTGGCAAGGCGTTGTACAAGTCGTTACTCATCATCCAGGAGTCCGTATGGATGATTCCATCCATGTAGTGCACGTCCTCCTGGTAAAGCTCCTCGGTGGCCATCAATGCAATAAATGCTTTCAGGGCCGGTGGATTTCGCACCGCCAGCTGAATTGCATTGAATCCACCCCAGGAAATGCCAAAAATGCCCACATTACCGTTCGACCAGTGCTGCCGCGACAGCCAGTCGATCACCACCTCGCCGTCATCCAGCTCAATGTCGGAGTATTCATAGGGAATGGTGCGGCCCTGGCTGTTACCGGTGCCACGAATGTCCACCCGCGCCACTACGTAACCGCGTTGCACGAAGTAAGAGTACAAGGAGTAATTTCTCGCTCTGGACTCATCCTTGCGATAGGGCAGGTATTCCAGCAGTACCGGGAAGCGCTCGTTTTGCGCCGCACCCTCGGGCATGAAAAGATCGGCCGCCAGGCGCACACCATCGGGCATTTCCAACCACGCCTGGTTGATTTTGATGCCATACTGCGGTTCAGAGGGGCCTGCGGCGTGACTCCACTGGGTAAACACCAGCGACAGTACAAGTACGCAGAGGGACCACAGTTTTATTTTCATGTATTGATTCTACACCCGGAAGGAAGGCGGGTTTGCAGGTTCCTTTTTATCTCTTCAGTCGTTCTTTCATGTGCGCCTTCACATCAAAATAGATCTTGAGGCCGATCACAACGAGGAGAACCGGCGTGGTCTCACCCAGTATCATCGTCACCCCACCGCCAAAGATCAATATCAGGTGCATGAAGATGATTCTGCTGTACGGCTCCGACATCTGGGTTTGCACGCTCCGCTTCAGATATTCGCGCCGGCCTATGAAATTCTGAAAAAATGAAAAGGCATGACTGATAAACAAGGCAGCCAGCGCCGGCCATAAACCGATGAACAGTTGCGCCACAGTTCCCAGGTCGCCACCGGCAGAGTCGTTTTGCAAGCCCTCAACAAAAATCGTGTAAATAAACAGGAAGTGGACAGCCATGAAGCCACCGAAGTGACCCGCAAAGAACGGCCCGGCCAGCAGCGCCATCCAGCGGCCGATCACGGCGATCTTGCACAGGTTGAAAAACCCGACGACCGCGCTCTCGGCCCAGTAAAGCACCATCACATCACTGAGCTTCCAGCCCAGGAATACTGTGCCGGCTATCGGGATCAGATTGGCAATGATCAGCGCCAGGGTAGTGGGCGAGGCCAGAGTCAGCGGGGCGCCTTCGCTTACAGGATCGGCCAGCGGCTGAGCAGGTGACTTCTCCTCAGCTGTTTCCCACTTGGCCTGCAGCTCTTCCGGCAAGGCGTCACCACGGCGCAGCGCTGTGCCGGTAGCTATCTGGATTTGGCTTGTCAGCTCACTCAATTCATCGTCTCTAATGGCTGAACCAAGCGCAACCGAATTGGCGCCGTAGTCAAAGACAAGATGAGAACCGCGCCAGGACTTGCCTGATTTCTCGACAGGGTGCTCGATACGCAGATTACGCATTTTTGACGGGTCATAACGTGCGCTGATACCGAACAAGGGCAGGCCGATAAGAATTTCAACCGTACCCGGGCGCGCCTTGAGGACTTCTCTGCCAAACAGCATCAATACCAGGATGCCGGTCATCAGCAGCGGGGCAATTGACCAGCCGAGTAACCAGCCACTGAGAAACAAGGCGCCCACCAGGTCGAACAGTGAATCGAATTCATTCCATCCCTCTGCCGCCTGCTGAATGGTGATGACTGCCGGGATGATGAAAACGATATCCATGATCGCCAGGATGGCTATGGCAATCCATGAACGTCTGAAGGGCAGCACCTGGCGCAAGCCATCCGTGCCAACAGGCAGATCCAATCCAATTTTGAAACCGGGCCGCAGTCCTTTTCTGATCATTAATCCAAAATGAAAGCTGAATGCATGGTGATCATATCACTTCGCCCAGTCCTGGCCTGTAGGGCTGTGATATCCCGGAACACAGTGTGCAGTCTGGCAAGTTCTGGTCGCTGCAATTGGTCAATTATTGACCAGAAAATTAGTGTGTTAACTCTAATATTGCGTGATGTAATCATATTTCAAACCAAAACCAGATGGAGGTTTGAAGATGAACGCTTATGTTCTTGTATACGCATTTTTGGCAATCGTCATGGGAGCTACCCTGTATGTAGTCGGTACTCCCTGGTTAACACCGAAGCCGCGTAAAATCGGCCGGAGAAGGTCACAAGAGGACATCAGTAATGCCCGCAGATGATCTGTGGAAGAAGAGCCACTGGCCATTTCCGGTGGTTCTTATCTCTTGGCAAGAGATAAAATGAAAGCCTAACCCGCCTAATTGAGCTCGGGGGTCCCCGCGAAATGTCCATCATTACTGATCAATCCC
>DAOWGA010000300.1 GCA_030637665.1 Lysobacterales bacterium
AATATGAAGGACGGGGCGCAGCAATACCTGGAGCCATAACAGAGTCAACCCTATTCATGCCAGTCAAGTTTGAAAACGCATCGATCACCGACCAGGTGGTCCTGATAACAGCGGGCGCCGCCGGCATCGGCCGGGCCATTGCCGAAAAATTTCTTTCACATGGTTGCTCGGTACATGTCTGCGATATCGACAGGGCGGCGATAGATGGCTTTCTTTCCGATAATCCCGGCGCCAGCGCCAGCGTGGCTGATGTAGCCGACGTTGCACAGGTTGGCGCCATGTTTGAAGACTTGTCGGAACTTTATGGGCGTCTTGATATCCTGATCAACAATGCCGGCATCGGCGGGCCCGTGGCGAACCTGGAGGATATTTCACCGGAAGAATGGGATCGTACGATTGCGGTTGACCTCAGTGGTCAATTTTATGTCACGCGGCTGGCGGTGCCGATGATGAAACGGGCCGGTGCAGGCTCCATCATCAATATTTCTTCCACGGCCGCCCTGTTTGGTTGCCCGATGAGAGCGCCGTACTCAGCCAGTAAGTGGGCCGTCATCGGCTTGACCAAGACCCTGGCAATGGAACTGGGTCCCTGGGGTATCCGGGTGAACGCCATTTGCCCCGGCAGTGTGGATGGCGAACGCATTGAGCGGGTGATCGAACGTGCCGCCGCACAGCGCAACAAAACGCCTGATGAAATTCGGCAAGCGTACCAGCGCCAGACTTCACTGCGCCGTTTTGTCTCGGCCGATGAAGTGGCCAACATGGCGGTGTTCCTGACTTCCGATTTATGCGCAAGCATTTCGGGCCAGGCCATGAGCGTTGATGGTCATACCGAATCCATGTCCAATGTGATGGACTGATTCAAAGCAAGACAGGAATTGATAATGAAAGCAGCATGGTTTGAATCTTTTGGCTCCGCACGGGATGTGCTGCTGGTCGGCGAACAGGCAGAACCACAAGCGGCAGCAGGCGAGGTTCTGGTGCGACTGGCCACCAGCGGGGTCAACCCTTCGGATGTGAAGAAACGCATGGGATCTGCCCCGAACTTGCTGGACCAGGGCCCGGTTATTCCGCACAGCGACGGGGCAGGTGTGATTGAGGCTGTGGGTGAGGGTGTGCCGGCCGAGCGTGTAGGTGAGCGCGTTTGGGTTTACCAGGCGCAGCATGAGCGCCGCTTTGGAACCGCCGCGCAATTCGTGGCAGTGGAAAACCGCCGTGCCGTGAACTTGCCCGATAACGCCAGCTTCGAGGTGGGCGCCTGTATCGGCATTCCGTTGATGACTGCGCATCGGTGTGTGTTTGCTGACGGCCCGGTGGACGGACAAACGGTCGTGGTGACCGGCGGTGCGGGCCGGGTGGGGCACTACGCTGTCCAGTGGGCGGCGCAGGCCGGCGCCAAAGTAATTGCGACCGCCAGCAGTGAGGCCGACGCTGCTATGTGTTTGGATGCCGGTGCAGCTTCGGTTGTGAACCATCGGGAAGATGATTGGGCCGCGCAGGTTGTTACAGCTAACGCCGGCAGCCGGGTAGACCGGGTAATCGATGTGGAATTTGGCGTTAACCTGCCATCGGTTCTCGACATGATTCGAACCAGCGGCGCCATTGTGACTTACGGTTCCACCGTGGTCACCGAGCCGAAATTACCCTTTTACCAGATGATGTTTATGGATTTGTTGCTCCGCCTGGTGATCGTTTACGCGATGCCTGAATCCGCAAAGCAGGCGGCGATAGATGATATTGGCAGCGCACTACGTGAAAATCGCCTGCAGCACCGGGTCACTCATTTTGTGCCGCTGGACGAGATTGTGCACGCGCACGAATTGATTGAGCAGGGCGGTTTTCGCGGCTGCGTTGTCGTTGCAACGGCCCCGGTTTCCAACTGATGCGAATGAAATCCGAAACGCCTGTTGTTCTACTGGTGCTTGCGATTTCCCTGTTGTTTTCCGGCTGTTCACGGGATGAGCTATCAGGGCCTGTGGTCTTCGCAAATGGTGAGGAACTGCACGGCGCCTGGGAAGATGACGAAGGCCGGATTGCCGTATTCAAAGGCGTGCCTTTTGCCGCGCCACCCGTTGATGATTTGCGCTGGCGGGCCCCGCGACCCAACACACCGCGTACCAGCCCTCAATTGGCTGCCGAATTCGCTTCGGCCTGCATGCAGACCTCGTATTCTACCGACTGGTATGCCCGGGTCGCCGCCGCTTTCGGCCATGGCCCGGAGGTCGCCGCCAGGCCGAACGGGGTCAGCGAAGACTGTCTTTACCTGAACATCTGGTCGCCGCAACTGGACCCGGAGGCCCGGCTACCGGTGATGGTCTGGGTGCATGGCGGCAGCAACAAGGGTGGCTGGTCCTACGAGCCCAACTACATTGGTACGCGCCTGGCGGAAAAGGACGTTGTTGTGGTAAGCATCGCCTACCGCCTGGGCCCGTTCGGGTTCTTCTCCCATCCTTTGATGGATAATGGTGAAGGTGAGCCGATTGCCAATTTCGGATGGCTGGATACGTATATGGCCATTCGCTGGGTGGCCGAAAACATTACAGAATTTGGTGGCGACCCGGATAACATAACCGCAATCGGGGAGTCCTCAGGTGCAGGTGATATCTCGGATTGGGTGGCCGCAGAAATGGCCGGAGACCGTCTCTATCGCCGCATCATAGCTCAAAGTCCCGGCGGCTCGCTGGAACAACGCCGGACTCTGGCGGATGAAAAGAAAACAGGTGCCCGTCTGATTGACAGCCTGGACATCAAAGGTGAACTGGACGCTGAACGACTGAGGAAAATCCCGGCCGAAGACGTGCTTAAGGCAGCAACATCGGAACTCGAGGGGATTTATTTCGATGCCGTTATTGATGATCTGACCATGTCAGCACGCCCGATTGAATCCCTGAAGCGGGCAGATGCAGCCAGCATAGACGTGCTGATCGGCACCAACGCTGATGAGTGGTACATGTACATAGATGAAAACTCAACGCAGGAAGATCTTGGCCGATGGGTGGCAGAAAATGCGCCGGGAAACGCACAGACCTTGCTGGTCGAGGTTGCGGGTGAATCGGATGTCCGGCATTCTCTTGACCGCCTGCGAACCGCCGTGAACATGCTGTGCCCTGCGAGGTATTTTGCTGCCAGGGCAAACGAGTTGGGTGGGCGGGCCTGGGTGTATTACTTCACACGTCAGCGGCCCGGCCCCGGGGGGGAGAAACTGGGCGCCTATCACGGCACCGAAATTCCTTACGTTTTTGGCATGCACGATGACTGGCTGCCCAGTGAGGCCGTTGATCATGCCCTGACCGATGCAGTGATGGATTACTGGGTACAGTTCGCCCGCACCGGTGATCCCAACATTCCGGGCCGTCCGGAGTGGCCGGCCTACAATGGCGGAAATCCGATGGTGATGGGATTGGGTGATAGCATAGGCGCGATGCAGCCCCCTGATGCAAGGCTTTGCGACCTGCTGGGCCCCGGGCGCCGGCACATAACCGTGGGGCAGCCATGAAGCACAAAATCGACTGGCCAAGTTTTATCGCTTCGATTGCCATCATCTTTGGAGTTTGTATCCCCCTGGTCCTGTTTCCGGAAAGCGGTAGCGACCTCCTGGTCGGCATGTACGCACAGCTGACCAGCCATTTCGGCTTTCTTTACCTGTCAGCCGGTCTGGCGGTCATCATCCTGCTCACGTGGCTGGCGTTGGGGCCGTATGGCAAAGTCCGCCTGGCCTCGGATGATGAGCAGCCTGAATTCAGTACGCTCAGTTGGACTGCGATGCTGTTCTGCGCCGGTGTGGGCGCCGGCCTGATGTTCTGGGCGCCGATTGAGTGGGGATACTACTATGGCGCCCCACCATTTGGCGCAGAGCCCTATTCGGTGGATGCAGCCGAATGGGCCTCGACTTACGGCATATTTCATTGGGGCCCAACTGCCTGGGCTTTTTACTGCCTGCCTACCATCGCCATTGCCTATCCGTATTACGTAAAGAAAATTTCCTTTTTGCGTCTGAGTACCAGTTGCCACTACTTTTTCGGCGGAGAACAGGAAACGCGCAGCGAACGCCTGATCGACTGGCTCTTCATGATCGGCCTGTTGGGCGGCGCGGGTACTTCGCTGGGGTTTTCAACGCCGATGATCGCGGCTTGCGTCGCCCGGGTTACCGGACTGGAGGCGGATTTCACGATGGAACTAGCGGTCGTGACCGTTTCTGTGATCATGTTCGCCATCAGCGTTTGGCTGGGCCTGAAAAAGGGTATCAAGCGTCTGAGTGATTTCAACATGTGGCTGGCGTTCCTGTTGCTGGGATTTGTGCTGGTGGCGGGTCCAACCGTGTTCCTGTTGAAAACTTCGGTCAACAGCCTGGGGCTGATGGTACAGAATTTCGTACGCATGAACTCCTGGACTGACGCCTTTACGACTTCGGGTTTTGTCGAAGACTGGACGATTTTTTACTGGGCCTGGTGGATTGCCTATGCGCCTTTCGTGGGACTGTTTGTCACACGCATATCGCGTGGTCGAAGTATTCGGCAGGTCATATTCGGCATGATCGGCTACGGTACCCTGGGCGCCGCTTTTTTTTACATGATCTTCGGCAATTTCGGATTGAGCCTGGAGCTGAGTGGAACCGTGGCTGTTACGCAGATGATTGCAGAGCAGGGTGGGCCGGCGGCAATCGTTGCCATTCTGGACCAGTTGCCCCTGGCAGCGGCAGTCATCGTCGTTTATGCCGTGATTGCCCTGGTATTTTCCGCCACCACCTACGACTCCGCTTCCTATATTTTGGCATCAGTTGCTACACGTCGCCTGCCGGTCGGTCAGGATCCCGATCGCTGGCACCGGGTTTTCTGGGCATTTGCATTGGCGGTGTTGCCGCTCACCTTGATGTTCATAGATGAATTCAAGGCAGTGCAAACGACCGCATTAAAGGTCGTTCAATCAGCCACTTTGATTGTCTCATTGCCCTTGATCGTGGTTGGCGTTCTGATGTCCGTGTCGCTGGTGAAGCAGCTGAAAGAAGATCACGGTTGATTTCACTTCAGACTGTTGTTTTTTCCGGCCGCTAGGAGTCTGCGCGGTAGAAATATCCGTCGCGAGAAAATGGCACAGTGAGGATAGTTTTTCGCTCTTTTGAGGCGAATAGCACCGCTATTTAACGAAAAA
>DAOWGA010000255.1 GCA_030637665.1 Lysobacterales bacterium
TGATTCTTTATTTCGTGGTCCTGGCGGTTATCAGCACGGATGATGTCCTGATTGTCCAATCGGATACGGCGCTGGTGCTGCGGCCCTACGGAAACGTGGTCGAACAATACAGCGGAACAGCGCTTGATTTAGCCCTCCAGCAGGTCGCCGAGCAGGAGCGTTCGGAAACCCGCTTGCGCGATATGGTAGAAGCCATCAGGCGGGCCCGGGACGATGATCGGATCGTGCACCTGGTGATCAATCCGAATGACATGTGGCGTATTGGCATGGCTTCTCTGCTGGAGCTGGAAGCCGCGGTAGCAGACTTCAAGTCATCCGGTAAGCCGGTGATCGCACTGGCGGGCAACCTGACGCAACAGCAGTACTACCTGGCAGCACTGGCCGACGAGATTTGGCTGCATCCCCAGGGAACGGTCTGGATTGATGGTTTTTCAGTTTACCGGCAGTTTTACCGGGACGGCCTGGACAAACTCGAGGTAGAGGTCAACCTGTTCAAGGTGGGTGAATACAAGTCCGCCATGGAGCCTTTTGTTCGCGATGACATGTCCCCGGAAGCCAAAGATGCGAACCAATACTGGATCGGTGGGCTCTGGCAACAGTACCTCGAAGGTGTTTCCAGGCACCGCGGCATTCCGCTGGAAAACCTGTCCGCGGCGATCAATGACTTCGCCAATGGTCTGGAGGCGGTGGATGGGGATTTCGCCCGGTTCGCCGAGGAACTGGGCCTGGTCGACAAACTGGTCGACCTGCCCGAGGCGCATCTGGAGTTGGCGCGGATGGGGGCGGTGGGAAGCGGCAGTGAAGGATTCCGCCAGGTAGGCATGGAGAACTACCTGATGTTAACTGACATGCAACACCGGCCGTCTTCGTCGAGGAAGATCGCGGTGGTGGTCGCCGAAGGTGACATTGTCCGCGGAAATCAGCCACAAGGCGTGATTGGAGCGGAAACCCTGGCCGAAAAATTACGGTCGGTTGCGCTGGACAAAGACGTGGAGGCTGTCGTGTTGAGGATCAACAGCCCGGGCGGGGAAGTATTCGCTTCGGAGAAAGTACGGCGCGAAGTACAGCAGCTGAAGGAAACCGGCAAGACCGTGGTCGCCTCCATGGGTGATGTGGCCGCATCCGGCGGCTACTGGATCGCGATGGGCGCCGACGAAGTTTGGGCCAGCCCGTCCTCGATCACCGGGTCGATCGGTGTGTTTGGATTGATTCCGACATTCTCACGGCCGCTGGAAAAACTCGGCATCCATACCGACGGGGTAGGCACCACGCCGCTGGCCGGCAAGCTGCGCCTGGATCAACCACTGGATCCGGACCTGAAACGAATTTTCCAGCACGCTACCGAGCAAACTTATCGTGATTTCATTCAGCTGGTGGCGGATGCCCGGCAGATGACTCCGGAAGACGTGGACCAGGTCGCGCGGGGCCGGGTGTGGAGTGGGGCGCAAGCCAAGGATCGTGGCCTGATCGACCAGACAGGCACCCTGCGCGAGGCGATCGATGCCGCGGCCAGGATCGCCGGGCTGGGCTCAGACTACGACGTGCGGTATGACGAACGTGAATTGAGCACCTTCGAGTCTTTACTGATTGAAATGACCGGCAGCGCCATTGCCGGACTGGGGTGGGCTGACAGCGGTGGCTTGCGCTTGCGCAGTACGCTGCTGGAAGACCTGCTCAAGGATTTAGACATACTGGCGCGCAGCGCAGGTAAATTCTCTGTAGCGGCACATTGTCTTTGCCGGGTGGAATAGGAAGCCGCAGAAAGATGAGTGAATCCGCAAGCACTGAAGGTTCGCCCTGGCGTCTCGACCGGCAGCGCGCGCTGATTACCGGTGGCAGCAGTGGAATCGGACTGGCGACGGCCAGGGAAATGGCCTCTCTTGGTGCAGATCTGCTGCTGATTGCCCGCGGTGAAGAGCGGCTCGCCCGGGCCCGGGATCGCATTTGTTCGGATTTTCCCTCTTGCAGCGTCGAAACCCTGTCCGCAGACCTTTCCACCGAAAGTGGGCGGGACAAAGCCGTGAGCGTGGCAGGGAAGGGAAGCGAGCTGCATATCCTGGTCAACAACACCGGCATCAACATCCGCAAACGCATGGCGGATGTCAGCCTGGAGGAGTATCGCAAAGTGCAGGAGGTTAACCTGACTTCCTGTTTTGAGATGTGCCGTCTTTTGTATCCCCTGCTTGCCGGAAGCGCGCCCTCTTGCGTAGTGAACAACGCATCAGTGGCCGGGCTTACGCACCTGCGAACCGGCGCACCCTACGGCATGAGCAAGGCCGGGATGATCCAGTTGACCCGCAACCTGTCAGCCGAGTGGGCTGAGGAAGGCATTCGTGTCAATGCCGTTGCGCCCTGGTATATCAGGACACCCCTGGCCGACCAGGTGCTGCGTGATCCGGCCTTCCGCGAGGAGGTGCTAAACCGTACCCCGATGGGCCGTGTTGGGGAAGTCGAAGAATGTGCCCGCGCCATCGCCTTCCTGTGCATGCCAGCAGCCAGCTATATCACCGGCCACTGCCTCGTCGTAGATGGCGGTTTCAGTATTTTCGGATTCTGAATCAATATCTCTTGGTCGGATCCGGCAAGCCGCTGTGCAGCTTCCAACGCTTTATTTCGGGATTATAGCGCCACTCCTGATAATCGATAATATTCCGCTCAACCGCCTGGTTGGTATTGAACAGTTTGATCTCCACCTCCTGTCTTACCGTCATGCCCTCATCGAAAACCCCGGTTGATCGCACCGTGTAGGCCGTAACCTTGAATAATCTCAGGCGATCCAGTTCCAGCCGGGTAATGGGGTGTTCTTTCTGGTAATCCATGGAGATGAAATCGGCTGCCGCGTCCCACTGGCTCCAGCGGATAATGGTCTCGTACTGTTTCAGAGCTTCGCCGCGCTCCTTCTCCACCTGGTTAGGGACGCATGCGGCCAGCGTGAGCACAAGCAGTGACAACAGTAGTACAGCCCGTCGGGTCAAGCGCAATGTTTGTTTCATGGTCCTTACCTGTCCTGGTGGTTTTGTGTTTGATTTGATTGATGGTCTCTGGGATGGAATTGTAGCCGATTGTGGGCCGCCAGGATGGTGCAGAATTCCCGGTCTTCAGCCGTTCACCGGGCATCTTCAGCTTCGCAGGGGCCAGGAGTGGATCTGGGCACACCAGCGCTGCCGGCTACACAGGAATTGGAGTAGGTCTTGCCGTCGCATCCGCACACCGGATCGTATTGCATGGTGCAGGCGACATCTCCGCGTGGTGGCTGTAATACGCATGGCTCTTCCACAGTCGCTGTGTGACCTGATTCAGAGCTGAGAGCAGGGGCTTCCTTGTCCGCCTCCTCTTTGTCCGCTGCCGGGCTGCATGCGGTGAGTATCAGGATGGCGAGAAACAGCGCCGGGTAGTGGATTGATTTCATGGCAACTCCGTCAGCTAAAATTCGTCCAGGCAATCACACCCCAGATGATTGCAATGAGGAACAGGCACAACATGACCGGGGCGGATGCGATGTCTTTGGCGCGGCCCGACAGTTCATGCTGTTCGGCGCCGATGCGGTCCACGATTGCTTCAATGGCGCTGTTCAGCATTTCCACCATGAGCAGCAGAAACAGTGGCGAGACCAGCAGCAGCCACTGGATCGTTGACTTGGCAATGAAAAAAGAAGCCGGGAACAGGACCAGCGTCAGAGCGACTTCCTGGCGGAAGGCCGCTTCGTGCTGCCAACAGGCTTTGATGCCCCTGATCGAATAGCCGGTAGCGGCAAAAAGGCGCGCGAAGCCGGTTTTACCAGTCTTCATCAGTCTTCACTCTTCTTGACGTACATGCCATCAAATTGAACGCTCCAGGTATGCCCGTCGTCCTCGCTGGCTTCCCAGTACTGGCGTACGCTGCCGTCTTCGTTGGGTGTCCAGCTAATACGGTGCATAGCCATCCCGCTGCCGTCGCGTGCCGGCCGCTGGCCGCTGAGCACCATGCTTCCATTGACCAGGGCGCCATCCAGTTCCAGCAAGGTGCCGCTGGAATCAACCCAGGTCTGGTGCCACTTGTTATTAGCCTGGTCATAAATATTGAAACTGGTTCCACTCACGCCGCCTTCGCCCGCCCCCTGCCAGTTTTCCTGCAGGGCGCAGCCCGAATGAATCAGGTGGATCGAGTTGGTTCCTGCCGGCTGTCCGTTCGAAGTCACGTTCCAGTCGCCAAGCCAGAAATCGAATTGCCGGTGCTTTTCAGAACTGCAAAGAGCAGCCGGGGCAACAGCGCTGGCTTCATTGTCCTGTGCTGTGACAACTGCGGGGATTAACAGTAGTAGAAACAGCAGGTATTTCATATTTGCTTCCTTGTATCGTCAGGATTTTCGATGTTCGCAGATAAAAGCGCCATCCATGTTAGGGCCTGTTAACACTTGCCAGGTCACTGCGTTGCAGGCCCAAATGGTTCCAGGCAAGACGCGAGGAGTGTGGTTTGGTTACTCCAAATGAGTGACGAGCAACGCAGCATGGGGCCATTTGGGACAGCAACCCGGAGGGACGGGTCCCATTTTGCCCACTGCGGCGTCTCTCCTCACTAAAGTATATAGAATACATTACGTTTGTCGTTCCTTGCATTGAACAAAATGGGCTCCCGTCGCAGTGACCTGGCAAGTGTTAACAGGCCCTAA
>DAOWGA010000034.1 GCA_030637665.1 Lysobacterales bacterium
ACTCAGGGACTCCGCCAATTCGGTCCGCGGCGGAAGTCACGAAGAGCTCCATCGTACTATCCGGGCTTTCCAAGACCTTCGGACTACCCGGTCTGCGCTGCGGCTGGTTGATCGTGCAGGACGAAACCCTGCGCGATAACATCATGAACTGGAAGTACTACACCAGTATTTGTCCACCCGTACCCACCGAATACCTGGCCACCGCGGCCCTCAGGGTGTGGGAGACCCTGTGCGACCGCAATATTGCCCGGATCGAGCAGCATCTGGAGCTGGCAGATGCATTTTTCGCCCGCTGGCCCGAACTCTTCACCTGGCGCCGGCCGATGGCCGGATCAACAGCGCTGGTTGGCTATAACGTGCCCTCTGTGAGGGCAGTATCAGAAAAATTGGCGCAAGAGGAAGGCATCCTGATCCAATCCGCCGAAATGCTGGGCAGCGACGATCAGCACATGCGGATCGGCCTCGGGCGCGACAGCTTCGCCGATGTCCTGGAAAAATTCGAAGACTGGCTGAACCACAACTCAACCGGCAGGTAGGAGCGAATTTATTCGCGATGGTTATATTGAAACCTTTGATCGCGAATAAATTCGCTCCTACCCACCGGTTGAGCTTTTCGCCGCCTTATTTGCCTTGTGTTGCCGGCGCAAGCGGTCGTTGACCTCATCGTCGTAGGCGCGCGCGGCGGCCAGCAAAACGTCGGGATGCAGGCGCACCGCGTAATCCGGGTTGGTGTACTGGAAGCGAATCATGCCGTCACTGGCAATTATGAAAGTGGAAGGCGCCGGTAACACATGATGGGCTTCGCCAGAAGCAGCCTCCAGGTCTATGTCATACGTCTTGTACCGCTCTACCATTTCGTCGCTCACCCGGAAAGCCAGGCCGAACGCACGGGTCGCTTCCAGCCCCGAATCCGACAGGATGGTGTACCCGATATCCGGCTGTTCCAGGCTGTCATAAAGCACTTCGGGACGATCGATACTGATAAACCAGATATCGAAACCCATTTCTTTGAGCTCGCCTTCTGCTTTTCTGAGTTCGGCCAGGTGCAGGTTGCAGTACGGGCACCATCCGCCACGGAAAAAAGTGAGAACGAGAGGTTTTTGCATGTTTTCAGGATCGAAACGAACCGACTGCCCCTCGACACTGAACACCTCGAAAGCCGGCGCCTGCATGCCCGGTAATAATGGCTGCACATCGCTGGCATCCGGGTGTATATCCGTGCGCTGGGACTGGGCCAGGGCGCTGCCAACAAAAAATACAAGAAAAACAGCGGCGAGCAACAAACTTTTTTGAATCATAAGGAAACAACTCCGGCAATTAGGGAATGGGTCTGGCTTAGCAGACCGGCAAACATCAATTAAGCTAACAAACCGCTCAGGCGCCGGCTTATCAGCGCTTCCGCCTCCGCCATGATCGTATCGAGCAGTTCCTGGCAAGTAGGTATATCGTGAATCAGGCCGGCCACCATGCCGCAACTCCATACGCCTGTGTCCATCTCGCCCTCCTGCAACACTTGTCTGTTCTTGGTGCCGGCAACCAGGTGCCGGACATCATCGATCTGAAGCGGTTCACCCGCTGCCAACCGTTCCCGCTCTATCCGCAATACTTCTTCAACCGCTGCATTGCTGAGAACCCGCTCGGTGTTGCGCAGGGGGCGCATGATCAGCCGGGTATCCAGCTCGCTAGCCGCAACCAGTGCTTGCTTCACATTTTCGTGCACTGGAGCCTCCTTCGTGGCAATGAAACGCGTCCCCATGTTCATGCCGTCGGCGCCCAGAGCCAGTGAAGCCACCAGGCTGCGCGCATCGGCCATGCCACCGGATGACACGAACGGTATGCTCAGTTCCTCGGCAGCACGGGGCAGCAGTATCATGTTGGGAATATCGTCTTCCCCGGGGTGGCCGCCGCACTCGAACCCGTCGACGCTGACCGCATCACAACCAATCGACTCAGCCTTCAGTGCGTGGCGGACCGAAGTGCACTTGTGAATGACCCTGACCCCCGCTTCCTTGAGGCGTGGCAGGTGTTCCTGCGGGTTCCTGCCAGCCGTTTCAACGATCTTTACACCGCCGGAAATAATCGCATCAATATATTCCGGGTATGGCGGCATCGCGAACGCCGGGAGGAAGGTCAGGTTTACGCCAAAAGGCTTGTCCGTCATCTCGTGGCAGCGGGCAATTTCGCTGGCAAGGTCATCCGGCGTGGGCTGGGTCAGCGCAGTGATAATGCCAAGGCCACCGGCATTGGATACGGCGGAAGCCAGTTCTGCATAACCGACATAATGCATTCCGCCCTGGATAATCGGGCGCTCTATGCCAAACAGTTCTGTAATTCGGGTTTTCATTTCTTCAGATTCCTAAGCTTTGTGACTTGCCAGTTCAATCGTAATGGCCAATACGGGGAGAAAAATGAGCTGCAGCGCAAGAAATTTCCAAATGGATTTCGGCCAGCTGTCCCGGTAGAAAGTGTGGAGCGCGATGACAAAATAAGCCAGCATATAAATCAAAAATATGACTTGAAGCAACATAACCAGGATATAACGGTCCGCGAGTGTTTCAATCGAAAGCAATATCGCGAAAACGATGAACATCGCACTGAAAAGATGCACCGTAAAAACCAGGTGATCGATGTAAAAAAACTGCTTGTAGAAGATCTTCAGTAACAGGGCAAATACCGGCAACAACAGGAACATGCCTTTTGAATACAGATCTACAGAGAATTCGTGATCCGGACTGGTCACGGAACTGCCTGGCAATATCAGCGGCAACACAAAGAAAAAGACCAGGCTGATGACCACGTATATACGAATCGGCGAGGTATAGGCCACGCGGCGGCCATTGATGTACTCGTAACTGAGAAACCCCGGGCGGGTCAGCAGAAGTTTCATCGAGCGCAACATGCGCCCATCAAAATCAAGCAGTTCCATCAACATTTCCCTGGCAAATTCCAGCCAGGGCCTGGAGATTTCTTTCACCGACTGGCCACAGGAAGGACAAAATTCTGCTCCAGCCGATATCAGCTCATCGCAGTTTTTACAATGTGCTTCAGACAAAATTCACCTTCACAGCGGACGGGTTCCGGATAGATGAGCAGATTATAAACCGACACCACGAAACAGGTGCTTATTC
>DAOWGA010000003.1 GCA_030637665.1 Lysobacterales bacterium
AGACCACTTTTTCAGAAAAGGACTGTCCGTTAGCACAGCATCATAGGAAAAAGTGCTCTGACCCCTTTTCGAAGGGCGGAGGGGCATCAGTTCAGTTCAATTCCAATCGAAAAGGCAGAGCGGCATAGGAATTGTTTAACGCCCATTTCTATTCGGCTTATCAACAACCGGACCCGCTCCGCCCGGTCGAAGGGGTCAGAGCACTTTTCAGATATGGGAGTGCCACAACTGAACTGTATTGCTGAAAAGTGGTCTGACCCCGGCTCTGGAATTTGAAAAAGTGGTCTGACCCCAACTCTGGAATTGAAAAACCCGCCACGAGGGCGGGTTTCCATGTAGCTTTCAGACAAGACTTACCTGATCTTGCCTTCTTTGTACATCACATGCTTACGTACGACAGGGTCGTACTTTTTGATTTCTATTTTTTTTGGGGTGTTTTTCTTGTTTTTGTCGGTCGTGTAGAAGTGACCGGTTCCCGCTGAAGAATTCAGGCGAATCTTATCTCTTGCGCTCTTGGCCATGGTTCAAATCCTCCTTATACCTTTTCGCCGCGGGCCCGCAGGTCCTTGAGTACCGTATCGATGCCTTTCTTGTCGATAATACGCAGACCCTTGGTTGAAATGCGAAGTTTCACCCAGCGGTTCTCACTTTCCACCCAGAACCGGTGGCTGTGAAGGTTTGGTAAAAAACGTCGCTTACTCTTGATATTCGAGTGCGACACGTTGTTTCCGGACATTGGTCGTTTTCCGGTGACCTGACAAACTCTTGACATGGAAATTCCCGTGAAGACAATAAAAAAATCAGCCGCACTTTATACCGCAAGAATGGCTTTCATGCAAGTATTATCACTCCGGCCTGCAACGCAGTGACCTGGCAAGTGTTAACAGGCCCTGGTTCAGATCAGTCCCCTGGCAGCCATTGATACCGGTGCTCCCTCGCCGATGACAAAGTGATCCAGCAGGCGTATGTCGAGCAATGCCAGGGCGTCCTTGAGCCGCCTGGTGATGGCCTGGTCGGCCAGGCTGGGCTCGCTGATGCCGGACGGATGGTTGTGCGCGACGATCAGGGCTGCCGCACGATGCTGAAGCGCCTTTTCGGCTACCACCCTGGGGTAGACCGTGGCGCCGTCGATGGTGCCGTGGAACAATTCCTCGAAGGCAATTACCCGGTGCCGCGTATCGAGAAACAGGCAGGCAAATACTTCATGCGGGTTGTCCCGCAAGATGGACATCAGGTATTGCTCGGTCGCCTGTGGGCTTTCCAGTGGATTACTGCGCAGCAGAACCTCGTGCAGGTAACGTTTTGAAAGTTCCAGCACAGCCAGCAGTTGTGCCGATTTTGCGGGCCCCAGGCCGTGTTGTTGCTCCAGTTTTTCCCGATCGGCCTGGAGAAGCCCCCGCAGGCCTCCAAAGCACAACAACAGAGTGCCCGCCAGGTTGGTGGCTGATACCCGGGCAGCCCCGGTGCGCAACAGGATGGCAAGCAATTCGGCATCGCTGAGCGCATCGATTCCGGACTTCGCCATTTTCTCTCTGGGTGGAAGTTGTCCCATACGCGACTCCGTTGGCCCGGGTGCCGGGCCTTGTCAAAAGAAATAACTTTAGAGAAAAATCTTTTGCATGGATGTAAGCTATCTACTCGAATCAGAGAGGCAAAAGCCTGCCTGGAGTTTTTTGGTGGAAGCCCAAATGAAACTGGCAAACAAGCGGATCGTACTCGGCGTAACCGGCGGAATAGCCGCCTACAAGTCGGCAGACCTGGTGCGCCGCCTGCGGGATGCCGGCGCTGAGGTGCGTGTGGTCATGAGCCGCGGCGCCATGGCGTTCATTACTCCGCTGACATTTCAGGCTGTTTCGGGGAATCCTGTGCATACGGATTTACTGGACGAGAAAGCTGAAGCGGGAATGGGTCACATCGAACTGGCCCGCTGGGCGGACCAGGTGCTGGTGGCGCCGGCCACGGCCAATTTCATGGCCCGGCTCGCCCACGGCATGGCGGAAGACCTGCTTTCTACGCTGTGCCTCGCAACTTCCGCACCGCTGGCGATTGCACCGGCAATGAACCAGCAAATGTGGTCCAATGCGGCCACCCAGGCCAATAGGGACCTGTTACAGGAACGGGGCGTTCAATTGATTGGACCGGAAAGCGGTGACCAGGCCTGCGGCGAGACCGGCCCTGGCCGGATGACCGAGCCGGCAGATCTGGTCGAGGCTCTCGCAACCGCGGGATCGTTGTCCCTGGCAGGCAGGCATGTTGTCGTGACCGCCGGCCCCACATATGAGGATATCGACCCGGTCAGGTTCATCGGCAACCGCTCTTCGGGGCGAATGGGTTTTGCGGTTGCCAGTGCCGCACGCGAGGCTGGCGCCAGGGTCAGCCTGGTGGCCGGCCCTGTCATGCTTGAAACGCCTGCGGGTGTTGAACGTACGGATGTGCGCAGTGCACGGAAAATGCATGACATTGCTCTTGAATTGGCATCATCGGCTGACATTTTTATCAGCGTGGCGGCCGTGGCTGATTACAGGCCGGCCAAGCCCGCTGAACAAAAAATCAAGAAGGGTCTGCCAAAACAAAAAATCGAATTGCTTAGCAACCCGGATATCGTGGCGGAGGTAGCTGCACTGCATGAAAAACCGTTCACAGTCGGGTTTGCTGCCGAAACAGAGAACCTGAGAGAGCATGCGCTTGAGAAGCTTTCACGTAAAAGGCTTGATATGATTGCTGCAAATCAGGTCGGACAGGATGGCTCAGGATTCGAAAGTGAGGTAAATGAAATTTTGCTTATTACCCCCGCTGGAGAGCAAAATCTCGGCAGAGGCAGCAAACGGAAACTGGCGCGGCTGTTGATCGAGGCTGTTGCCGTCAGACTCAAGGATGAAAAGATCAGTGAAACCCGTTCAGATAAAAGTACTAGACCCGCGTCTGGGATCTGAAATTCCCCTGCCGGAATACGCAACGGCCGGATCTGCCGGCATGGACTTGCGTGCTTGCCTGGACGAGGCAATCGTTATTGCGCCGGGTGAGACAAGTTTGATCCCTACAGGCTTTGCCATGCATATGGAGGAATCGGGCATGGCGGCGGTCATTCTTCCGCGCTCGGGACTGGGACACAAGCACGGTATCGTGCTCGGAAACCTGGTGGGTCTGATAGACAGTGACTATCAGGGACAGGTCTATGTCTCTTGCTGGGATCGATCCGACCGCGATTTCCAGATCGAACCGGGGGCGCGCATTGCGCAGATGGTCTTTCTGCCCGTATTGCAGGCTGACTGGGAACTGGTTGAGGACTTCGAAACATCGGACCGGGGTGCGGGAGGCTTCGGGCATACGGGCCGCAGCTGATTCACCGCAGGCAGGGAGCTGCCGCATATCTGTGAAAAATGGACTGAAATAATGAATCTGAAGGCAAAAGTACAAGAAATCACGGCGACTGTTGAACTCAGGCAATTTGATAAACGCCTGATCATGGGACTGGGCCTGCTAGGTGTGATCGTCATACTGATGGTTATTTGGCTGGCATATACTGACCGGAGTGCTGGCGGGTCGTCAGCGCGGGCATTGATGGAAGGGCAGGCGGTTATAGAGCAGATGTCAAAGCCTGTGCAGGCACTGGATCGGGTATTCAATGATGAGCAGGTTCATGCATTGGCGGCGAGAGCGATCGAGAATCCGGACCTGCTGGAGGACCTGGGTTCTTATCTGAACGGGCGTATCAGTGAAATCAGTGAAGTACAGGTTTATGGCAGCGACCTTGATTCACTTGACCCCCGCACCCTCGGGATGAACGGCTTTGCAGTTTTCGACATGCTCCTGAGTCTTCAGAATAACGTCGATCCCAGGCTGCAGATCCATCACATCGTGCAACCTCCCGTCATGGTAGATGCGGTGAGGATTGGCGCCGGGGATGAACTTGCAGGCTACATGGTGGTGAGCCTGGACCCGGACTACGTATTGTCGCATTTTGATCCGGAGTATTCTGAGCTGGGTTACGTTGGTCTGTCCCAGTATAACGGCCGCCAGAAGGCAAACAAACTTGGGGAAGTGGGTAATCCGGCACTCGTCGGGGAGGTACCTGACAGACAATCCATACCCGGCACGCTGTTCCGGGTTGAGTATCCACAACGGCACCAGGTCATCATGTTGGGAAGCAACCGCATTTTTCTTCTGATGTTGCTGGTAGGGGGCCTTTTCCTGGTAAGCGCCGTACTCATGCACCGCAATAACAGAAAACTGGTTGATGCGAAACCGGAGTCAAAGCCAGGAGCACAGCCAGAGTCAAAGCCCGGGGCGATAGTCGTAAGTGAAGGCGCTGGCGAAGCTGTAGCGGCCGGGCCAGTAGATCAGGATTTCGAAGTACTCGCGCCCGCGCCCGAGCCCAAGCCGGATATAAAGGACCAGACGGAGATACCAGACAAAGAAAGCACAGCAGAAATCGAACCGCCAGCGATGCATCTTCGATATGACATTGCAGAACGACGACGCAGGAGAGAACCAAAACATGAGCCGGTCGTGCTGAGCCCAGATATTTTTCGCGCTTACGATATCCGCGGCGTTCTTGATAAAACACTGGATGCTGGCATTGCCAGACAGGTTGGCCAGGCCGTAGGGACGGTTACCCTGGAAAGGGATGCCGGGCCGGTTGTGGTGGCCCGCGACGGCCGTATCTCGGGCCCGTATCTGCA
>DAOWGA010000123.1 GCA_030637665.1 Lysobacterales bacterium
GAGAGCGGCGTCCGGCTCGACGCTGACGAGTTCGTCCAGGTCGATGTTCAAATCAGCCAGTGCGTCGCGGCAGATATCCATACTGCCCAGGTTAAGCAGGGAATCTTCCAACAGGCGGCCGATGAGAAATTCCATCGACAGGTAATAAACCCGTTTGGCATCGGTGTCGTAGACTCGCCGCGTGGTGGTCATCCAGCGGTCCATCAGGCGGTCACGTACTGCCAAAGTAACGGCGACGCACCAGTCCCTGGGCACAGCATGTTCAAAATCTTTTCCGACCGAGTAAACCAGCCGTTTCAGGATGGCACGCTTGAAATCTTCTTTTTCCAGTATAGTTACCATGGGAATTGCTACGAACGGTCAGTGTCAATCCGCGATTCAACTACATATTCAGACAGCGTGCAACAATATGGCAGCTCATTTCCTACACGGGTTTGGCACAATCATCCGATGATGATCGCCGCCTCGGGTAGTAAGCTGCGTTTTGATCGTATATGAGAATCCAGGGTGCCCCTTGCCGAATGAACCAGAATGATGCACATTGGCTTTAACCCAGTTCGCTCCGGATTCCGTATAGAAACCTCCATGGATTTGATCGATGACAGCTTGCGCCAGGTTTTCGGCCTGCATGAGTTCCGCCCCTATCAGCGGGAAATCATTGAGCAGTTGATCGCGGGCGGCGATGCCTTCGTGTTGATGCCGACCGGGGGCGGAAAATCGTTGTGTTACCAGCTTCCAGCCCTGCATCGCCCGGGGCTGGCGATCGTGGTTTCACCCCTGATTTCACTGATGAAAGACCAGGTTGATGCTCTGTTGGCTAACGGTGTCAGGGCGGCCATGTATAACTCTACTCTGGGTGAGGCTGAGGCGCGCGATGTCCTGCATCGTTTGCATGGCCGCAAGCTGGACTTGTTGTACGTAGCGCCTGAACGGATGATGAGGCCGGCTTTCATCAACAGCCTGCAAGACATGGAAATTGCCCTGATCGCGATAGATGAGGCGCACTGCGTATCCCAATGGGGCCATGATTTCCGCCCCGAATACGCGGCCCTGGGTGAATTGAGGCAGCATTTTCCGGAAGTTCCGTTCATCGCCCTGACGGCCACTGCTGACCCGCAGACCCGGGATGACGTTTTGAAAGTACTCAGGCTGCACCAGGCGCGTCAGTATGCCACCAGTTTTGACCGGCCCAATATCCGCTATACGGTTCTCGAGAAACATCGTCCGCAAAGCCAGTTGCGGCGTTTCCTCGCCAGGAGGACAAACGAGTCCGGGATTGTATATGCACTGTCCCGCCGAAGGGTGGAAGAGGTCGCGGCTTATCTGCGGGAACAGGGTTATTCTGCCGCGGCCTACCATGCAGGGCTCGACCGCGAGACGCGCAAAGACGTGCAGGAACGATTTATCAGGGACGATTTGTTGATCGTGGTGGCGACGGTGGCTTTTGGCATGGGCATCGACAAACCCAACGTCCGCTTTGTCGTGCACTATGACTTACCACGGCATATGGAAGGCTACTATCAGGAGACCGGGCGGGCAGGCCGTGACGGCCTGCCTTCGGAAGCGCTGCTGCTGTTTGGTTTGCAGGACGTTGCCACAGCACGCGCCCAACTGGAGAACAAAGCCAGTGAGGAGCAGCGCCGCATCGATATCCACAAGCTGAACTCCATGGTGGGCTTTGCGGAGAGCCTGACCTGCCGGAGGCGGGTGCTGTTGGGTTACCTGGGTGAGCAGATGGATCAGGATTGCGGGAACTGCGATGTCTGCCTCGATCCACCGGAGACCTTTGATGCGACCATTGCGGCCAGGAAGGTGCTGTCCTGTGTATACCGCGTGCGTCAGCGTTTCGGCAGCAAGCACGTTGTGGACGTATTGCGAGGCGCTGATACTGACCGGATCCGCAAGTTCAGCCATGATCTGCTGACAACCTGGGGAATCGGCCTGGAGTACACGCATGCTGAGTGGACATCCATTGTCAGGCAATTGATCCACCGGGGATATCTGTTGCAGGACATTGCCGATTATTCAGTGCTGAAACTAACGCCGCGGGCGCTCCTGTTGTTGCGTGGCGAGGAAATGATTGAACTTGCCAGGCCGCGGATAAGTGAGAAACCAGTGAAAAAGAAAGCAAGGAAAGCTGCCGTGGAGCTGGGTGAAGACGATTTACGCCTGTTCGAGACCCTGCGGGAAATCAGGAAGCATCTGGCCCAGGATCAGGGTGTGCCGCCCTACGTCATTTTCGGTGATGCTTCATTGCTGGAAATGTGCCGGGAAAGGCCATCAAACGACGAAGAGTTCCTCAACATTACCGGCGTGGGGCAGGTGAAACTGGAACGGCATGGCGCAACCTTCCTGGAAGCGATTGCCATGGATCAGGGTTAAGGGCTCAAGTCTCCAGCTCTTCTTCGATCAAAGCGATCTTCTCTTGCAGGGCTTCGAGTTCAGCTTCCAGCGCCTCGACCCGGTTGAGCAGCTCATCATTACGGGGTGAAGAAGAGAGCGAGGTCACTGCAGGCGGTATATGCGGTTCGCCGCTGAGCAAGTGCGCATAGCGATCTTCCTTTTGCCCGGGCTGTCGCGGCAGTTGGGTGACCATCGGTGGTTCGTGTTCGGATAATCTTTTCAGGGTGTAGTGTAAGTCATCCAGATCATCGAATTCGTGTAGGCGGTGTGAATGGATTTTCAGTTCACCCAGTGTTTGCGGGCCACGCAACATGAGCGGGCAGAGCAATGCCAGGCCTTTTCCATGCAAGTCCAGGCCCTTCGCTGCAAAGTGTTCATACTTGGCTGCGCGGGCGCCCCAGGCCTCCCGCACCAGGCCGAGAGATTCCAGTTCGCGCAAAGTGTGACCGACCTCACCGTCGGTGTAGGCGGTGACCGGATTGCGTGCGGTCTTCTGATTGCAAGCGTTACGCAAGGCGTTGAGTGACAGCGGGTACTGATCCGGTGTTGTCTCTTTCTTTTCGATCAGGCATCCCAGCACTCGAACCTGGATATCGCTGAGTTCATTCAAGGTGTTTTCTCCTCACTCTATTCACCATAAGCTGATTTTTTCACCGAGGCAGTTCAGTCTTCGTTCTGCAGCATGACACCTTTCAGGACGATATCAGTGTAGCTGACCAGGCCGATGATTTTGCCCTTTTCTACCACGGGTGTCCGTGACAGGCCGAATCGGTCGAAAAGTTTGATGCAGTATCTGACGTCCATTTCCGGATCGACAGAAACCACCGGTTTCGACATGATTTCGTAAATGTTCATCCGGTCCGGCGATCGATCGCGCGCCAGCACTCTGCGAGCCACGTCGCGGAACATGACAACACCGTACTCATCATCTTCGTGCCGCTTGTCCACGATGAGGGTACGGGTTTCCGGGTGTTTCATGTTGTTCAGCGCGTCGATAACAGTGGCCATGCCATCGACGATGTCTACGTCGGTCTTCATCACGTCACGGACCCGCAGGATGGGTTTGTTCTTTCTCATATTATTTCCTCCACAGTTTCAGTCAGGGCAAGGATCTGGTGGCGGACGCCGATGGCGTCTTCCACGTCGACCTGGAATGCGATGCCGGTACCCGATGTTTCATCAAATTGACCGACTTTCGCGATTTTTTCCAGGATGTGCCGGCTCAGGTGTTCCTCCACCAGCATCAGGATCAGGTCGACCTGGTTGCCAATGCTCAGGCCGAGAAAAGTCTTGGCCGGAGCCAGGCCTTCACCCCGTGCCTGGTTCAGCACAGTGGCTCCGGTCGCGCCTGCTTCGCGCGAAGCGGCCAGGATTTCATTTGTATGGTGATCTTCCACCATCACGACAATCAGTTTGAAATGCATAATACTTCCTCCTCTTTACAAATCTGTTGGTTCCTTGTATTTATCGGGGCCTTTGTGGGCACGCCAGTTGCTAATTTGCGCATAGGCCATCACGGTGATCATGGGAAACAGGCTGGCAAATGCGATCAGGCCAAAGCCATCGAGCAAAGGGCTGCGGCCAGGAATGGTTTCCGCCAGGCCGAGGCCCAGTGCTGCGACCAGGGGTACGGTGACGGTAGATGTAGTGACGCCGCCGGAATCGTAGGCCAGGGGAATGATTTTCCTGGGTGCAAAGGCGGTCTGGATGATAACGATCAGATAGCCGGCGATGATGTACCAGTGCAGTGGCGTGCCAGTTACGATTCTGAAGGTGCCCAGGGAGACGCCAATCGCAACGCCGATGGCGACAGCGAAGCGCAGGCCATTGACCGTGACGGTGCCGCCGGATACCTGGTTGGCCTTGATTGCGACTGCGATCAAAGCCGGTTCGGCCACCGTGGTGGCAAAGCCGATGGCGGCGGCGAATACATATACCCACATGTAGTCCGACCAGTTGAAGGCGGTTGCCACGGCTTCGCTATCGCCGAAAATGAAGGAGGGCAGGGTCAGCTGCTGCGCCATCAGGCGGCCCAGCGGAAACAGCGCCAGTTCCAGGCCCTCCAGGAACAGGGCCAGGCCGAACAGTACGAATACAAGGCCGACAAACACTCTGGCCGGATTGCGGATTGGGCGCTTCAAAATCAGGATCTGGAAACCCAGCAGGATGCCTGCAATGGGCAAAACATCCCTGAGCAGGCCCAGGGTTGTGTGTCCGAAGTGAAGCAGCTCTTCCATTAGAAAAGCATTCCATAAACCATCACGAAAATCATCGGTGTGAGCGACGCGAATGCGATCAGACCGAAGCCGTCCACCAGGGGATCGCGCCCCCGGATACTGTTGGCCAAACCAATGCCCAGGGCCGCCACCAATGGCACCGTGACTGTTGATGTCGTCACACCGCCGGAATCATAGGCGATACCGATGATTTCCGGTGGTGCGAAAGCAGTGGTGATGACGACGCCGAGGTAGCCTCCGATAATCAGGTATTGCACCGGCCAGCCTTTCAGGATACGAATCACACCCACCAGCAGGGCGAAGCCGACCGCCAGGGCGACGACCAGGCGCAAGCCTATGGCGTAACGGCCATGAGCGGCATCGTCATTCCCGATCACGCCGCCATTAGCGGCGACGGTCGCTGCCTCGTCGGCGATGGCGATCAAGGCCGGTTCCGCCACCGTAGTTCCGAAGCCCAGCGTGAATGCGAAAAGCAGCAACAACCATAAATTGCCACGCTTCACGAAGCTGTATGCCATTTCTTCGCCGAGTGGAAACAGGGCCATTTTCAAGCCCTGAATGAACAACGTGAGTCCAAGCAGGACCATGATGGCACCGCCGAAAATTTGAGCCATTTGCGGTACCGATTGCCTCAGCACCACCAACTGGAAAAAGGCAATGACCAGTACGATGGGCAGCAAATCCTGTGCGCTCTGGCGCAAGGTTCGAATGAACTGTAGCAGCAACGCTTTCAATACAAATCACCAGCAATACAAATCTTCAGGTTCATGGGTACATGATCTTGATGTCAGCCGCATAAATCAACAGTCGTGATGATGACTCAATTTACATTGCGACACGTATAATATGGATTGCACAGGAAATCCAGGTGAGATATGCCAGGCAGCAAACTACCAGGAACCGGAACGACCATTTTTTCTGTCATGTCCAAAATGGCTCATGACCATGACGCCATCAACCTCTCGCAGGGATTTCCGGACTTCGACGGGCCGCAGGCACCTATTTTCAACTGGCTGAATACGGCGGCATCAGTGACATGGTGGACACCGAATTCGCCAACTGGATGGCCCGTGAACACAAGGTGGCCGTGATTCCGATCTCGGTTTATAGCGACTCACCAGATTCGGCAAATCTCCTCTTCGGGCTTGACCATGGCTGCGCTGGCGCCACAATCGAAGGCAGCCCTGAACTCCGGCATGTTCACGGCCACGCCGTTGATGCGGTATTTGGGCGGCGAATGGGGGTCTGTCGCGGCGTGGAGTCGCAGCGACTCCGGGCGTTCGGCGGCGCAAGCCCATTGGGCGAACCCGATAAAGAAACGCTGATCCGGGGTCAGCTCGTCAATCGGCATGAGCTTTTGATTCTCCGTTTCCTTTTTCCAGGCATGCCAGGCCAGGACCAGGCCGCCGAGGTCAGCTATGTCTTCGCCCGAGGTCAGATCCGAGTTGATGAAGATGTCATCGATTACGCGGTAACTCGCGTATTGATCCCGAATGCACTGCGCGCCTTGCTCGAAAGCGGCTGCATCTTCGGGGGTCCACCAGTCACGAAGATTACCGTCGCCGTCATACTGGCGGCCCTGGTCATCGAATCCATGCACGAGTTCGTGCCCGATGGTACTGCCGGTGTTGCCGTAGTTCGGTGCTGCATCCATCTTCGGATCGTATAGCGGCGGCAGCAGCACGCCCGCCGGAAAATTGATGTCGTTCATCGACGGATTGTAATAGGCATTGACCGTGGCCGGCGTCATGAACCACTCGTCCAGGTCGACAGGTTTACCGATCTTGGCCAATTGCCGGTGAAAATCGAAACGGGTGGCTGATGATACGTTGCCATAATAATCGTTGCGGTCGATCTTGATGGATGAATAATCCCTCCAGGTGTCCGGATAGCCGATTTTGTCACGCATTTTTTTCAGTTTTTCATGCGCTTGCGCTCGAGTCTCGGGGCTCATCCAGGCCAACTGCTTGATGCGCTCAGCCATGACCTGCTGGATTTGCAGGCTCATGCGGCGCGCCTGGTCACGGACTTCAGGTGGAAAATTTCTTTCCACGAACTCCTGCCCGAGGGCTTCGCCCAGCTGATTATCGACCTTGGAAACACAGGTTCGCCATCTTGGCTTCTGTTCGTCAATGCCTTCGAGGTAGGCGGAGAAGAATGCAAAATCCTGGTCCCGGAAAGGCTGGGAAAGTAATTGTGCACGGGAATTGACCAAACCCCATCTCAGGTAGGTTTTGAGGCTGTCCAGAGACTCGCGCTCGATTATGGCCTGCATTTCCTCCATGAAGGCTGGCTGCACAATATTAAGCCAGGGTTCCGGGTTCAGCCCGCTTGTGTTGAAAACGGCATCCCAATCCAATCCGGGCACCATGGCTTTGAGCTCGGCAAGGGAATTGCGGTGATAGACCTTGTGCGGATCCCGATGCTCAACCCGGGTCAGCGATGCACCGGCCAGGGCTGTCTCAATGCGCATGACTGTTGTGGCGCTTGCTTTGGCGGCAGATTCGGATTCGCCCAGCAGGCGAAACATCGCTGCCAGGTGCTCAATGTATTTTTCACGTTTTTCCTGCTTCATGACGTCGTCGGCCAGATAGTACTCCCGGTCCGGCAAGCCGAGGCCGGCCGCATGAACCGTCCCGATCATGGTTTCTGACTGCTTCGCATCCTGCTGGGAGCCCAGGGCGAAGAAAAACGAGGATGAATCAGTTTGCGCAATCAGGCTGCCAATCGTCGCCCCCAGTGCGGAACTGTCCGCCATTGAATCGATGGCTCCCAATGATTTTTTCAGTGGAGTAAACCCTGCTTCGTCAATGGCATCCACGTTCATGCAGGCGGCGAAATAGTCACCGATCAACTTTTGTGTGGCATTGCGTTCCGGCTTGTCCTGAGAAACCTCTTCAAGAACTCCCCACAGGTAACGCTGGTTATCAATATATAGCTTCCTGAAGGTGCTGTTGCGTGACTGATCCGCCGGGATCGGGTTGATTTCGATCCAACCGCCACAGGCATACTGGTAGAGATCTTCACAGGGATCCGCAGACCTGTCCATGGAAGTCAGGTCCAGGCTGGGTGAATAAGGCAGGCTCTTTGTTGGTTGATCCTGAGCGCTCGCCACTGTGCAGACCATCAGGCAGATGATCAATGTGAGCAGGCGAGTACTGCGTTCGGGATGACTCTCGGTGTTATCAGGCATTATAGCTTCCAGAAAATAATTTGGGGGATTATGCCAGATAGCTATATAGACTCCCATCATCAAGAATGCCCTGCAGCGCATCAGCCAGTATTCCAGCCCAGGTACGAGCCCCCGCGGCGTCTGCAACGAGGTCCTGTCGGACTTCGATGCCTACATGTGGCAGCCCGGCGGGTTCAGCGTGATAGTCGATCGTGAAGTCATTTGGATGGCGACCCGAATACGGCTCATTGTCGCCGATGCATATTTCTTTGCTTTGCCTGAAATGCGCGATCAGGGCCTGGGAGATACGTGGGTCCTTGTCCCACAGGATGCCGATGTGCCAGGGGCGAACTACACGGTTGAATACCGGCGTGCAGGTATGGATCGAAATCATGGCTGGAACAATGCCCTGCACCTTGAAGGCTTCCAGCCTGGCTTCTATTGCATCATGGTAGGGTTTGAAAAATGACTGCACGCGCAGGGCTTTTTGCTCTTCATCGAGGTCAATGTTGCCGGGGATGGCGATTCCGTCACTGACTTCGACAATGGCCGAGGAGTCATCCGGTTTGCGGTTGGGGTCAATAATCAGCCGTGAAAATCCCGCGAGTATTGCCTGGGCATCCAGGCTGTCAGCCAGGAATCGTGCGAGCATGTCCGAGCCGATGTCGCAGGCAACGTGGCGCTCCAGCACCCAGTCCGCAAGGCCCAGCTGATTCATTCCTGCAGGAAAAAATGGGCTGGCATGGTCTGCAACCAGCAGCACCCTGGCCGTTCCGTGATCATTGTAGGTCATGAACGGGGGTGGATCGCCGGGGCCGATCAGTGGGTATTTGTTTGTCAGATCCGGGTAGTTCTGAAAATGTGAATAGCCCGGTACTCTTGCTTTACTCAATTCCTGTCCTTTATTCGCGATTCAGTCAGCAACGGCCTTTTCCAGGGCGTCACAAACCGAATTCAGGACCTTGATACGGCCATAGGCCTTGTTTTCATTTTCCACCAGGATCCAGGGAGATTTCTTAACCGAAGTCTGCTGGATCATCTCGTGCGCGGCCAGCGCATAGTCGTCCCATTTTTCACGATTGCGCCAGTCTTCATCGACAAGTTTCCAACGCTTGTAAGGGGTTTCTTCGCGGTCCTTGAAACGTTTGAGTTGCTCGTCCTTGCTGATGTGCAACCAGAACTTGAGCAATACAACGCCGTCTTCGATCAACTGGTCCTCGAAATCATTTATTTCAGCAAAAGCCCGGCGCCATTCGTCATCGCCCGCGAATTGCTCAATGCGTTCGACCAGCACCCGCCCATACCAGCTGCGATCAAAAATCGTCATCCGGCCTGCCCGGGGCATACAGTTCCAGAATCGCCACAGGTAATGGTGTGCATTCTCCATATCCGTCGGCGCGGCAAAGGGGTAGACCTTGTAGTAGCGCGCATCCAGCGCTTCTGTGATCTGCCGGATCGCGCCGCCTTTGCCGCTGGCATCAGGGCCTTCGAACACCAGGATGGTCGAAATCTTTTTCTGTGCTGCCTTTTGATGCAGACCAGCCAGCCTGGCCTGGCACACGGCAAGTTCCTGGCGATAGGCTTTTTTGCTCATCGACAGAGAGTGGTCGAGTGCATCCATGATGGTAATGGTCTGGCTGCCCTTTCCGTTGCCATTGCCGGTGGCTTCAGCCTGCGATGTATGCTGGTGGACTTCTTTACGCATTTCCGACAGATATTTCTGACGGATCTGCTCTTTCATCATGTGCCGTTCCAGCGTTTGCAGAAAAACCTCTCCAACACGAAGGCTGCGATAATAGAAATCTTCGCCTTCGATGATTTCCCACGGGGCGTGGCCGGTGTTGGTGGCCGAGATGATCATTTCCTCCGCTTCGATAAAGCGGTCGTACATCTCCCAGTGTTTCCAGTCATCGGCCGCCATTCGCCAGCTTCGGAGTGGGTCGTTCTCCAGAGTTTCGAGCCGCTTTTTCTGGACATCACGGCTGATGTGCATCCAGAACTTGAGCACCATGGCGCCATCGTCCGCCAGGGCTTTTTCAAAATTGTTGATCCGGTCCAGGTGATGGTTGAATTCTTCCTGGCTTATTTTTCCGTAGACAAAATCCAGCAGGGGGCGGGAGTAGCGCCCACTCAGGTGTATGCCGATCTGTCCTTTGGGGGGCACGTGGCGCCAGATGCGCCAGAACAGCGGCCTTTCCCTTTCTTCGTCGGAGGGTTCCGTGTAGGCGTGGGTAACAATCCAGCGCGCATCCATCCACTTGTTGAGCATATTGATCGAAGTGCCTTTGCCGGCGCCCCGGACACCGGCAAAGTCCAGCATGACCGGAAAATCCCCCTCAAGCCGCAGACGCTGCTGCAGGGCGAGCAGGTTTTCTCGCAGCACCAACTCCCGCTGTTTGAATTCGCTTTTGGCTACTTTTTGTCCCAATTCTGCGGTCTGGAACATAATTTCATCACCCTTTTGTTCGAACAATACGTTCAGCAGGCAAAGATATCATACTCGCCGGACCATGCCGTGCACCATGCGTCAAGCTTGCGTCAATCAAGGCAAAGCACACATAATTCCGTGACACAGGTCATGGAATAGGCTCCGGGATCGGTCAATTAACGGTTTGGAGCCATGTAATCAATTGAAAACTATAGTTATTAATGAGTTGGAAAACACGCGGGTTCCGTTTCTCCGGGGTATCCTGACCCGTAGCCTGCTGGATGCCGGTCTGCCGTTTGAAGAATCATTCGAACTGGCCAGCGTGATTCGTGAAGAATTGTCCGAAATGCCGGAAATCACGTCCGATGAGTTGAGGCAGC
>DAOWGA010000099.1 GCA_030637665.1 Lysobacterales bacterium
CCCGCAATTTTTGCCACGGCATAAGCTTCGTTCGTTGATTCCAGGGGCCCCGTCAACAGGGAGTCCTCAGGCATGGGCTGCGGCGCTTGCCGGGGATAAATACAGGAACTCCCGAGAAACAGCAAACGGTTCACGCCAGCCATATGAGCCGCGTGGATCACATGGGTCTGTATCTGAAGATTTTCACGGATAAAATCTGCCGGCAACTCATCGTTTGCCTTGATGCCGCCAACTTTCGCAGCCGCCAGGTAAACACAGTCAATTTTTTCCTGAGCAAAAAAACGCTCAACTTCCACCTGCCGTGTCAGGTCGAGATCGGCACGATTACGCAGTATCAATTCGTTCTTTCCTGCCCGCGCCAACTGCCTGACAAGAGCACAGCCAACCATGCCAGCATGGCCAGCGACATAGATTCTGTTGTCCCGGGTATCAGCCCGGGAATCCATGGTGCTCACGAGTCTTCGCGGTCCTGGTTGATCAAGGCCTCTTCACGCGCAATTTGCAGGTCGGTGGTGATCATTTCCCCAACCATCTCTTCAAATGAAATTTTCGGGGTCCAGCCCAGTGTTTCGCGTGCCAGGGTCGAATCACCCAACAGGCTTTCGACCTCGGTGGGACGGTAGTACCTGGGGTCAATTTGCACCAGCACATCCCCGGCCCTGAACTGCAGATCGTCACGCTCAGACCAGGCCACAACACCCTGCTCTTGCGGCCCGCTACCGGTCCACTCCAGCTCAAGACCCATGCTCCCGGCAGCCGCGTTGACGAAATCCCGCACGGAATGCTGCTCACCGGTGGATATGACAAAATCAACGGGCTCATCGTGCTGCAGCATCATCCATTGCGCTTCGACAAAGTCCCTGGCATGGCCCCAGTCCCTGCGTGCATCGAGGTTGCCCAGGAAGATACAGTCATCGAGCCCCCAGCCGATTCTCGCCAGACCACGGGTGATCTTGCGGGTGACAAAGGTCTCGCCGCGCAGCGGGGATTCGTGGTTGAACAGGATGCCGTTGCAGGCAAAGAAACCATAGGCCTCCCTGTAATTCACAACAATCCAATAGGCATAGAGCTTGGCGACGCCATAGGGTGAGCGTGGATAGAAAGGAGTGGTCTCCGTTTGCGGCGTCTCCTGAACCTTACCAAATAATTCCGAAGTCGAAGCCTGGTAAAAACGGCATTGCTTTTCGAGCCCCAGGTTCCGGATAGCCTCCAGGATTCTCAAGGTCCCCACAGCATCCGATTCCGCTGTGTATTCAGGCTCTTCAAAGGAAACGGCAACGTGGCTTTGCGCAGCCAGGTTGTATATCTCGTCTGGCTGAACCTGTTGAATGGTGCGTTGCAGACTGGAACTGTCCGTCATGTCGCCGTAATACAGCCGCAACTTTGCATTTTCGACATGTGGATCAGCATAGAGGTGGTCGATTCTCGCCGTATTGATCAGCGAAGAACGCCGCTTGATGCCATGTACTTCATAGCCCTTGCGCAGCAAAAACTCGGCCAGGTAAGCTCCATCCTGTCCGGTAATGCCGGTAATCAGTGCCTTCCTGGGCATCAATTCTTGCCTCGGTGGTCCGGTTCGTTCATGGGGCGATCGATATGACTATTCATGGTCGGCCAATTGCGTGATAAGTCATGCCTCGTCTGCGAATCACTTCAGGAGACCATATATTACGCCCGTCGACAATGACAGCCTGATTCATCGATTCATGCAGCCGGTCAAAATCCGGCGCCCAGTAGAGTTTCCACTCGGTCATCAATACCAGGGCGTCTGCTCCAGCCGCTGCCGAGTATGGATCTTCGAAGGTGCTGAATTCTTCCCGGCCATTGAATATCTTGCCCGCCTCCTCTGCCGCTTCAGGATCATGCGCCCGCACGCTTGCTCCTGCACTGATAAGCGCCTCGATAAGAACCACGCTGGGCGCTTCGCGCATGTCGTCGGTGTTCGGCTTAAAGGAAAGCCCCCATACGGCTACCTTGAGGCCATCCAACTGGCCATCGAAATGACGGCTCAGGAGTTCAAATGGTTTGTGCTTCTGACGGTTGTTAACGGCCTCAACCGCTTTGAGCAAATCGGCCTCGTAACCATGCTGACTGGCCGTGCGTTCCAGCGCCCGCACGTCTTTGGGGAAACAGGAACCACCGTACCCTGCCCCCGGATAGATGAACGAATAACCAATCCGGGGATCCGAGCCGATGCCATTGCGAACATGCTCGATATCCGCCCCGACCAGCTGTGCCACGTTGGATAGCTCATTCATCAGGCTGATCTTGGTGGCCAGCATGGTATTGGCCGCGTACTTGGTCAATTCCGAGGAGCGCACATCCATACACAACAGCTTCTCGTGATTGCGGTTGAATGGCGCATAGAGTTCACGCAACAAGGCTTCAGCCTTCTCATTATCAACACCGACTATGATGCGATCGGGTTTCAGGAAATCGGAAATAGCCGCCCCCTCCTTCAGAAATTCCGGATTGGACGCGACGGTAAATTCAACATCAAGACCCCTGCGCTCCAATTCGCGGGCTATGCCCGCAGAAACTTTTTCACAAGTACCGACAGGCACCGTGGATTTAACGACCACCACCAGAGGCTTTTCGATGAGTTCCCCGATCGAACGTGCGACGGCCAGCACATGGCTCAGGTCCGCCGAACCGTCTTCGTCCGGCGGGGTGCCGACTGCGATAATAAGCACCTGGGCGCCAGCCAGCGCTTCCTCCATGGATGAAGTAAATTCCAGCCGGCCCTGCCGCATATTTTCCTGCAGCATATCTTCCAGCCCCGGCTCGAAAATCGGCACGATGCCCTTTTGCAGGTTTTCGATCCGTGCTTGGTCGATATCCATGCACGCGACGTGGTGCCCCACTTCTGAAAGGCCCGCCCCGCTGACCAGGCCTACGTACCCGCTGCCTACTATAGAAATTCGCATCATAGATCCCCTGTAGTTACTGCCGAAGATAAATCAGGTCAAATGTATTTTAAAGAATGGAGCCGGAGTCCGCCATGACATGATCCACCAAATGCCCGGGCATTCCGGTTGTGGATCAATCAATTGTAATACTCCCTGAACCAGCGGACGAAATGTGCAATGCCTTCATCCAGTGACGTTCCCGGTTTGTAACCGTAATCCCGCTCCAGGTCACTGCAATCAGCCCAGGTTTCCAGTACGTCACCGGCCTGCACCGGCAGCATCTCCATCTGCGCTTTTCTTCCCAGGTGTTTTTCCAGCGTGGCAATGAAATCCATCAGCTGAACGGGTTTACCGTTACCTATGTTGTAAATACGAAACGGCGCCGCACTCAGCGCAGGGTCATCACCGGCCTTCTGCGCCAGCTCCGCACTCACCGGACGATCGCATGTGACCCGAACCACGCCATCGACGATATCGTCGATGTAGGTAAAATCACGTTGATGGTTTCCGCGGTTGAACACCGGGATGGGCTCTCCCCTGACGATTGAGCGGGCAAATTTGACAGGCGCCATATCGGGCCTTCCCCAGGGGCCATAGACTGTAAAAAACCGCAGGCCCGTCACCGGCAGCTCATAGAGATGTGCATAGCTGTGCGCCATCAGCTCGTTGGCGCGCTTACTGGCCGCATACAGCGACAGAGGATGATCCACGGCATCGTGTTCCGAAAACGGCACTTTCGGATTATTGCCATAAACCGAGCTGGAGGAGGCGTACACCAGGTATGCAACCCTGTTCTGACGGCAGGCTTCCAGTACGTTTGCAAAACCGACCAGGTTTGCGTTTACATAGGCCCTGGGGTTTTCCAGCGAGTAGCGCACGCCTGCCTGAGCTGCCAGATGCAAAAACCGGTCGGGCGCCTCTGCTGAGGTCAACTCGAGCAACGCATCACTGTCTGCGACATCCTGTTCAACAAATTGGAAACCCTTTCGATCAAACAGCAGGCTCAACCTGTCCCGCTTTAATTGCGGATCATAGTAATCATTCAGGTTGTCCAGGCCGGTCACTTCGTGCCCTTGATCCAACAGCCGGCCGGCGGTGCACGCCCCGATAAACCCGGCCACCCCGGTTAAAACGATCTTCATCACCTATCCCCTGGCATTCGACAGGACATTATATAAAAAAGGCACCCCTGGAGGTGCCTTTTCAGTAACTTTGCGCTTTGGGTCAAATCATTCGATAGCCAATAGTTCCACCTGGAAGATCAGCGTGGCATTGGGTCCGATCGGACCGCCACCGGCCGGGCCGTAGGCCAGGTTCGGCGGAACGTAGAACATGAACTTGCTACCCACAGGCATCAGCTGAACACCTTCGGTCCAACCGGGAATGACCTGGTCGAGAGCAAATGTAATGGGTTCACCCCGGGAATATGAGCTGTCGAATTCTTCGCCGTTCAGCAAGGTTCCACGGTAATGGACTTTGACTTTGTCTGTTGCAGCCGGGCGCGGGCCGTCACCCATTTCAAGCACCTTGTACTGGAGGCCGGAATCGGTCATCTGAACGCCCTCTTTCTGACTGTTTTCCAACAGGAACTTATCGCCTTCAACGGCATTTGCCGCCCCTGAGGACTCACGGTCAGCTTCCGCTGCGGCGCGACGCTTGGCGATAAAGGACTCGCGCATCGTGGCCGCTTCTTCCGGTGTCATCGCCAGGGGATCACCGTTATACGTATCCTTGATGGCCTGAAACAGGGAGTCAAGGTCCAGATCAGTGCCCTGCTGCTTGAGTGAAGAGCCGATGTCCATGCCAATGATGTAGCCCAGCTTCTGAGCTTCGGTTTCAAGTTCTGCAGCCAGCGCGTTGCCGGTAAACAGAATGGCTGCCATCAGCGAGCCAAGAGTAATAAATCGTTTCATTCGATAATGCTCCTTAAATTTAACCAGCAACGTTTTAAAATATCCGGTTTTGATCGAAAAAGAAGTGCGGATTGTCCACCTATCTGCATGTTGAGGCAAATCTATGAAATGCAACGGCGATCATTGAGAGTGGCCGGAGCACAATTCCTGCTGATCGAAATTCCAAATATTACTTGCTTAATCAAGCGACTACGGGGTAAACCAGGGTGCTCAGCTGTTACGCCCGGCGGGCTTCAACAGCCAATTGCTGAGGGTCGGAACCACGCCCAGGGTCAGCACAGTCGCGGCCAGCAGACCGGAAATAATCGACCAGGCCATCGGCGGCCATA